>CAYZFV010000271.1:0-5766 GCA_964477765.1 uncultured Candidatus Kuenenia sp. | reverse complement strand
GCCTGCGCTGGGTGCTTTTTGGGTGCGGGGCCTGCGCTGGGTGCTTTTTGGGTGCGGGGCCTGCGCTGGGTGCTTTTTGGTGCCGGGCTCGCGCCTGGTGCTTTTGGTGCCCGTGCCCGACAAGCCGCCAGGCGCAAACGCTCCTCAACAAGCCGCCAGGCGCAAGCGCTCCTCAACAAGCCGCCAGGCGCAAACGCTCCTCAACAAGCCGCCAGGCGCAAGCCGGCGGGCCCTATGCGGTCTTGGCTTCGTCGAGGGCCTGCTGCAGCTTCGCCTTCGACTGCACGCCCATGAACTGGTTCACGAGTTGGCCGCCCTTGAAGATCATGATCGTGGGGATGCTGGCCACGTTGTAGGTCATCGCGAGCCGGTTGTTTTCGTCGACGTTGACCTTACCCACCTTGAACGTGCCAGCATTCTCCGCCGAGAGTTCCTCGATCGTCGGCCCGATCATCCGGCACGGACCACACCAGGGAGCCCAAAAGTCGACCAGCACCGGCACGGGCGAATCGAGGACTTCTGACTGAAAGTTGGCGTCGGTGAACTCGGCGGCATTTCCCATCGTCGTACGGCTCCTTGGTAGCGGTCACTCTTTGTCGGTCATGGTCGGTCACGCCCAGACAATCACAAGTGCCGACGGGGGCGACTACCCTCCGGATCGGCGGCACAAGTATAACGGGAAACCCCCATGAACGACCAGCACAACCGCGACGCCCCTGCCCCCCACCAGATCCGCCTCCAGTCCGTGTGGGATCCACCGCTTCCCGGCAGCCTGGCGTGGCGGCGGCAGTTTGGTCGTCCGGCCGGTATCTCCTCCGGAGTTCGCGTGCTGCTCGCCGTCGATTCACCCGCCATGGCTTCCCTCGTCCTCAACAGCGTCGCCCTCCCGCCGGCTTCGGAGGCCCGCTGGCGGCATGATGTGACCGACCTCCTGGCCGATCGCAACGAAATGGCGGTGGTGCCGACCGTCGCTCCTGCCGTCACCGGGGCCGCCGACGCCCATGGTCGCGTGTCGCTCCCGCCTGAGTTCGGCCGCGTGTTCCTGGAAATCTTGACACCGCCCCAAGCCGACCAGTAGGAACGAAGTTTCCGCAGCGGCAGTTCTCCGCGCGGGCTTCGAGGAGACGCATCATGTCGGTGATCCGGGTCGGCAGCACATCGTCCTATTCCGACGGCTGGGACGCCATCTTCGGCGGATCGAGCTCGGGCAAACGGGCGTCTGCCAAGAAAACCTCCAAAAAATCAAAAAAGGCCCCGGCGGCCAAAGGCCCCCGAAAGGCCGCCAAGAAAAAAGCTAGGCGCTAGCGCTCCAGCTAGCGTGAGCCGAGTTCGCGGGCCCGGTCGCGGGCGGCGATGACGCCGGCAGCGATGCCGCGGGCGACCCCCGCCCGCTCCATGGCCTCCAAGCCGGCCAGCGTGGTGCCCCCAGGGCTGCAGACCCGCCGGCGGATCTCGGCCGGATGTTCGTCGCTCTGTTCGAGAAGAGCAGCCGTGCCGGCCAGTGTTTCCCGCGCCAGGGCGAACGCGAGCCGTTCGGGAAGCCCCGCCGCCACGCCACCGGCCGCGAGTGACTCAACCACCATGGCGATGTAGCCGGGGCCGGAGCCGGAGAGGCCGGTGACGGCATCGAGCAGGCTTTCGTCGACCGCATGCACGCTGCCGACGGCGGCGAGCAGGTGGCTCACCTGTTGGAAGGCGGCGTCGGGAACCGCCGGCGTGCGACAGATCGCCGACACGCCCTTACCGACAAGGCAGGGCGTGTTGGGCATCACCCGCACGATCCGGCCGGTGCCGGCCAAGGCTGTGAGCGATGTGGTTGAAAGCCCGGCCACGATCGATACGAGCACGGCGTCGGGATGGAGAAGGCCGCTGATGGCACCGCAGGCCTCGGCCGCCTGCTGTGGCTTGACGGCGAGGAGCACGAGGTTGGCCGCGGCTGCCGCGGCGGGGCTTTCGGCAAACCGGACGCCCGGCAGACGAGCCTCGAGCCGTGCCCGGGCGTCTGGATGGGGCTCCGACACCACGATCTGGTCGGCCCGTACGAGCCCGGCACGACACATGCCGTCGGCCAGCGCGAGGGCCATCTGCCCTCCCCCGATCATGGCGATCGTATCCATGGCGAGCGTGTCAGCGGCCGGCATCGCTGGCCTCGGTGGTCGATTCGGCCAGGGCCGCTTCGACCGCATCGAGATCGAGCGTGGTCACCCAGAGTTGGCTCGTCGCCCCGCGACCGCCACCGTCGCCGTCACGACTGGCCGTCCACATGAGGAGCTTGCCGTCGGGCGAAAAGGCCGGCAGCACGTCAGCCCCGGGATGGTCGGTCAGTCGCAGCGGAGGGCCGCAGCGAAACTGACCATCGGTGGTGTCGTAGCGGGCGATCCAGAGGTCGTAGTTCGGTCGCTTGGTCGGGTCGGAGTGATCGGCCCCTGTCCAGATCAGCCACGGCCGCGTGGGATGCCAAAACGGCGCCCACCGCACACCGGCGCCGCTGGTGATGGCGACATCGCCGGAGCCGTCGGCCTTCATCACATGAATCTGCAAGAGGTCTTTTTCAAGCCGATCGGTGCGGTAGGTCATCCACTGCCCGTCGGGTGAGAAAAAGGGGCCGCCGTCGTAGCCGGGCTCGTTGGTGAGCTGGCGGACGTTCGAGCCGTCGGCCTTCATCACGTAGATGTCCGGGTCGCCGTCGCGATCACTCACGAAAAGCACCTCGGTGCCGTCGGGAGAATAAGAGCACTCGGCGTCGTAGCCGGGTGAGTCGGTCAACCGGATGAGGGCGGGGGCGCCGTCGGCACCGAGGTCGATCGAGAAGATCTCCATGTGGGGATCGAAGTCCCACTGATACCGCCGCCGTCGGCCGGTGCGGGCATCTTCGGCGGCCTGGTCGCGGGCCGTCTGTTCGGTGGCAGCGAGGGCCGGGTCGAGGTGGCTCGAGGCGAAGAGGAGCCGCGAGCCGTCTGGTGAAAACCAGCTGCAGGTGGTGCGGCCTCGCCCGGGGCTGATCCGCTGCGGCGTGGTCGGCCGCGGTGTGGCGGGATCAAAGGGCTGGATATAGATCTGGTAGAAGGGGTAGCCCTCCGGGAAAGCCTGGTAGCAGATCTGTCGCCCGTCGGGCGAGAAATAGCCTTCTCCAGCTTTTGGAAAGCCCGCCGTGAGCCGCACCGGGGGAGAGAAAAACTGGCGTTCCAAGGCGGATTCAATGGCCGGCTCCGCGGCCCGGGCGATTGCGGATGCTACGCTCGTGATCGCGATGCCGCAGGCGATCGCTCTACCGAGCTTGAAGGTTCTGCTCATGCCCACCAGTATAGAGCCTCCGGCCACGACGGTCAGAGGCTTCCCCGCCCGGAGACGAACACAGGGATGAAGATTTACACCAAGACGGGCGACGCCGGTGAAACCGGCCTCTTCGGCGGCCCCCGGGTCGCCAAAGACCATGCACGGATCGAAGCCTTCGGCACGGTCGACGAACTGAACAGTCATCTGGGCATCGTCCGCACGCTGCCTGCCGCCGCCCCGTTTGATCCCCTGCTCCGCCGCGTGCAATGCGAACTCTTCGACCTCGGCGCCCAACTGGCCACACCGGGCGACTCCGAGGAACGGATCACGATGCGGCATGTGGAGGCCCTCGAACAGGCCATCGATGCCTACGAAGGTGAACTCGAGCCCCTCAAGTGTTTCATCTTGCCGACCGGCACACCGCTGGCCGCCGAACTCCACGTGGCCCGTACGGTCTGTCGGCGGGCGGAGCGGCGGGTGGTCTCGCTCGCCAGCCGGCTGGAGACGATGATCCCGGCCAACGCCATCGAATATCTCAACCGCCTCGGTGACCTGCTCTTCGTGCTTGCTCGCCTGGCCAACGCCCGCGACGGCGTGGCCGATGACCCGTGGCACCCGGCATGAGCGAGGCCGGCGGAACTGCCGCGGCCGCGTCGGGCCCCGCGGTGGTGCGGGCGGCGGACGCCTTGGGACGGTTGCGGGCCCGCATCGCCAAGCAACACGCCGAGCAGGGGCTGGGCTACGCGACCTGTGGGCTGGCGACCGATCTCTTCGATGCCATCGTGATCGATGTCTGGCAGGCGGTGCTGGTCGAATGTGATCCGTCCGACGCCGAGCGGCTCGCGCGGCATGTCGCGCTTGTCGCTCATGGCGGCTACGGCCGTCGCGAGATGGCGCCCTACTCCGACATCGATCTGATGCTCCTCTCCGACGGCGGCATCGACGCGGGCCTTGTGGCCACGGCGGCCCGCCGGCTCGTGCAGGATCTCTTTGATGCCGGGCTCACGGTGGGGCAGAGCGTTCGCAGCGTGGCCGAGGCGGCCCAGCTGGCTTCTGGGGACGCCACGATTTTCAGCACGCTGCTCGATTGCCGCACGCTCTCTGGCCGCGACGATCTCGTGGGCCGATTGCGGAGCCGGCTGTGGGGCATCGCCCGGCGGGGCCGCCGCCGGATGGCCGCCCTGCTCTCGGCGGCGCGGGCCGATGAGCGGAGCAAGTTTGGCGAAACGGTCTTTCTTCTCGAGCCCAACGTGAAGCGGTCGCCCGGCGGCCTCCGTGACGTGCAGCTGATTCGCTGGCTGGGGCTCGTCCGGTGGGGCGATGATTCGTGGTCGGAATCGGCGACGCTCGACGACGTGGCGCGGGCCGGCGGCCTGACCCGCGACGACGCCGTCGCCGTCCGCGACGCGGGGGAGTTTCTGCTGCAGCTGCGCAACGAGCTTCACATTCATGCCGGCAAGGCCGCCGATGAACTCGCCCGTGACGAGCAGGTGCGGATCGCGGCGGCACGCGGCATCGAGGCTGCGGGCGGCATGCTCGGCGTGGAGCGGTTTATGCAGGAATACTTTCGCCACACCCGCCGCGTGGCCGACGTGGCCGAGGCGGTCGCGGCGAACTGCCGGCGGCCCCCCGCCGGGCAGCGGTGGGTGGCCGGGTTGTTTGGCCATCGGGTCGACGGCCGCTACTCCGTCGGGCCGGGAGCGATCCGGGTGCTCTCCGGCGCCTCGGCCGCAGCCACCGACAGCATCGACGGAGCCTTGCGGCTGCTCGAACTGTCGGCGCTCTATGGTCT
Organism: uncultured Candidatus Kuenenia sp.; assembly: GCA_964477765.1. Taxonomy (GTDB): domain Bacteria; phylum Planctomycetota; class Planctomycetia; order Pirellulales; family UBA1268; genus CACORA01. The sequence continues at coordinate 698 of CAYZFV010000271.1, read as the reverse complement.
GCCGGTCGATCCGGAGGCCTGGCAGCGGGTGCGGGCCGCGGTGCAACGGCGGTGCGAGCCGGTCGAGCCAGCCGACCGACGTCGGTTTCTCGACCTCTTCGAGGCTCCCGATTCGATCGGCTCCGCCCTGCGGAGCCTGCATGAAGTGGGCCTTCTCGAGCAGATCGTGCCCCCCTTCGCCCATGCGCGGCACCTCCTGCAGTTCAACAACTACCACAAGTACACGGTCGACGAGCACTGCATCGTGGCGGTCGAAAAAGCCGTGGCGCTCACCGACGACGAGGGCTGGCTCGGCAGTGTCTGGCGGCAGATCAAGCGGAAGCGGACGGTGCTCCTGGCCCTGCTGATCCACGATCTCGGCAAGGGCTTCGACGAGGATCACAGTGAGGTGGGGGCCCGCATCGCCAAAGACGTGGCGGAGCTCTTTCAACTGCCTGCCGACGAGGCGGAGATCCTCGAGTTTTTGGTTCACAAGCATCTCCTGATGGCCCACCTTGCCTTCCGCCGCGACGTCGACGACAACTGCCTCGTGGTCCGGTTTGCCCGCGAGGTGGGGTCGCCGGAAGTGCTCCGCATGCTCACCGTGCTCACGGCGGCCGACGTGAGCGCCGTCGGCCCCGGCACCTGGACCCGCTGGAAGGGCGACCTGCTCGGCGATCTCTTCTACCGCACACTCGGCTACCTCGACGGCGAGAGCC
>CAYZFV010000270.1:0-21645 GCA_964477765.1 uncultured Candidatus Kuenenia sp. | reverse complement strand
CTGCGAGTAGTCATAGGGCGAGGCCGCGACCACCGCGGCCGGCATGGCCGAGCAGTAGGGATTCACATAGCCGGCGGCCCCGTAGCCCCAGCCCCAGTTGCCGAGGGTCGATGCGAGGCCCCAGGTCGCGGCACCGACCGCGAACGGTGCCCACCAGCCGCCACCGTAGCCCCAGTTGCCACCCCAGCAGCCGTTGTACCAGCCGCCGTAGTGCGGGTTCACATACCCCGTGTTCCAGCGGTTGGCCCAGCCACCATAGCCGGCGCCGTAACCGGGCACACCCCAGCCACCCACGTTGACGTTGTTGAAATTGTTGTTGTTTCCCCAGTTGCCGCTGCCGATGTTGCCGCTCCCGATGGTGCCGCTGTTCCAAAGGTTGTTGCCATCGCCGATGCCCGGCCGGTTCCCACCGATCCCGGGACGATTGAGGGCCGGGCGGTCACCGCCAATACCAGGTCGATTGACAGCCAGCCCGCCAGGCAGCCGACCGGGCAACGTCGTGGGGCGTTGCAGATCGGCGAAGCTCGGACGATCACCCACCGTGCTCGGCCTGCTGGGCCGCGCCGCCACACCAGGCGTGGGAAAGTTTGGCCGCGTTGTCGGGCGATTGGACAGCGACGGCCGCGACAGCCCGGGCCTGGGAGCAGGTTTCGTGGCGATTCCCGGCTGCGGTCGCAATGAGCCCAGCCCCGGTCGGGCCGTCGCTCCGCCCGGCCGTTGCGCTGCGCCTGGCCGCAGGCCGGGAGCAGCCGCCGGCCGCGTCATCCCTCCGGCCGGAAGCGACGGACGGGCTCCCGCGGCAAGGCTCGGACGCGACGGAGTAGGCCGCGTCAACGCCGGCCGCGCGGTAGCCGCCGGCCTTTGAATCGGGGCCGACGGCCGCTGCACTTGCGGCCTGGCTTGCGGCCGCGCTTGCGGTTTGGGCATCTGCGGCCGCGACACCGGTGCAGCGGGCCGAGCCATCCCTCCCGCCGGCCTTGCCACGGCGGGCCGTCCGCCACCACCCGGCCGAGCCTCGGCGCGGAGCGGCATCACGCACGCCACCACGGCGAAGAGAACAAGACCACGTACCACGGAGACGAAGCGATTGGATGAAATCATGATGTTCGGGATATTCCTGGAAGGTTCCTTGTTTTCGGTGCGGCTTGTTTACGGTGCGGCGGCGGGCCGGGGTGATCGCCGGGATACTGTCACTTCGAAATCAGGTTCCTCGACCCCACCGACGATCCGATCGGTGCCCTTCACCACGAAATGATCCGCGTCCTTCACCGCGATCGTCAGGGTTGCGGAACCGGTCACACCATCCGGCATCGTGGCCGCCGACTTGACGACCCACCCGGCGTCGGTCGCATCCCAGCGTCCTTCCGTGAAGCCGCCGTCGCTGTCGAACGTCCAGGACCGCAACTGGCCTGTCACCGGATCCCAGCCGATCCGCTGCGTGCTCTTCGACTCGACGGCTCCGGCCGCCGACATCGTGTAGTCGCCGAGAAGAAAGTTGCCGTGATCGCTCCAGCGGAACGAGATGGCGGCACGACCCGCCGGGCTTTCGTCAACCCAGTCGCCGACGAGCCATGACACCGACTGCAGCACCTCCCTCGGACTCGGCAGCGGATCGTCGGTGAACTCATGATACGAGGCGATGGGCCACCGGTCGCCCTGCTTCGATCGAACGGTCACGTAGCGGACCTGCGCCGTCTCGCCATCGGCCGTGGTGATCCGTCGCTCGCCTTCCTCGACGGCCAGTGTCTCGCCGATCGCTCGGGTCGAGGTGACAACCATTTCCAATGTGGACTTCGGGAACCGCTTGAAAAAACCGGTGAAGAGCTCCGTGATCGCCCGCTTCCCGGCATGCACCGTGCCGGCCTCATCCACGAGCTCACCGGTCTCGAGAAACATCGCTCCGAGGCCCGCCGCATCACCGGCATTGAAGGCCTTGATGGTGGCCTCGGATTCCAGCTGCAGGGCCTGTTCCAGCGACGCACCAGCGGCGGCCCCCGCCATCACCAGCGTTGTCCAAAGAATCGTGGATAGAGTCGACGCCGCTTTCATGTCAGTCATTTCATCAGAAGGAGCTGAGGGAACCCGACGGACAGCCCGTCGAGATCAGGTATCTCATGGTTCTACGGGGCCGCCAAACGGCGTCTATGCAATTTCGGACAAACCTCCATCGGGCCGCACCGTCGGCAGAAAGCGAATGACCTGAACTTCGTGGGACGAAGCTGTAGCGATCCGGCAAGGTGGTCGATTCAGTGAAGGCGTAACGATCACGGAAGTCAATGGAGCGACTTCCGGCAATGACGCGGTTTTTCCACGGGAGGGTGAGGCGATGCCATACGGTGATTCCTCGATGCTGTCGCGAATGGACTGGAAATCGGCGCTCTTCGGTGGGGCCGTGGTGATGGTCGCCGCCTATGTGGGGGTGGTGTTGCCGGCACGGGCCCAGGTGTCCGTGCTGGAGCGGCATGTGACCCGCCTCGCGGCCGCGGTCGATGCGCTCAACGCCTCTCGTGACGATGTGGCCGACGCCACGTCACTCCTGGCCCGACTGGAAGGACAGTCTGCCCGACTGATCGCCGCCGAGACGACCGTCGAGCGGATCGAGTCGCTGGCCACGCGGCTGATCGCCGAGTCCGATCGGCTGACGACGGCCCAGGCGACGGTCGGCCGCCTCGACGATCTGCAGCGGAGCCTCGGCCGCCAGGGTGAAAAGCTGAACGCGGCCGAGGCAACCCTCGCCCAGCTCGATGCGGTGGCCACCCGCGCCGTGACGGCCGGACGTGCCGCCGTGCCGGTGGCCCAGCAGCTGAGTGATCTGGCCGCCCTGCTCTCCACGCGGTCAGGGGCATCGCAGCAGGCGATCGATCGGGCCGACCGGCTCGTGGCCCTCGAGAGTCGGCTCGTCGATACGGCCGTCGATGCCCGGGCGGCCGATGCCGCGCTCGTCCGGCTGACCGACCTGGCCGAGATGCTGGCCGGGGCCTCCGGCACCGTCGGCCAGTTGCAGCGGTTCGTCGTGGAAGTGATGCTGCTCGAGCCCGCGGTGGGCCGCGCCGTCCGCGCCTTGGAGCCGATGGTCGAGTTCACGCGGGTCGGAGATCGAGCCGAGATCAAAGACGTGAAGGCCAAGCCCGCCACGGACGAAGGCACCGAAAGCGGACCCCAGGTGACCGAAGTGGCTCGGGTGAAGGCCGAAGAAAGTCGCTAGGCGATTGTCGGCGATCGGCAGGCATCGCGACCGTAGCTCACCAGCCACCTCCTCCCCCGCCGCCGCCGCCACCGCCCGACGATCCGCCTCCGCCACCACCGCTGGAGCCCCCGGGGCTCGAGGCGGCCGCCCCCGCCGCGGGGGGCCTGGGCGGGGCCGATACCGGCAGCCGTCGCACCGATCGTGGCCGGTGACCAGGCGTTGCCGTGATACCACGGGGGTCGATAGCCGGCGGCGGCCTGAGGGGTCGTCGCAGCCGCGGCCACCACATTCTGAAACTGGTCGGCCCACGCGTTGCCAACCCCGAGTGCGACAGCGTACGGGAAAAATTGCTCGAATGTGGCGAGGGTTCCCTGCGGAGGACGCGTTCTCCGGGCAGCGTTTCCTGCCCCACGCCAGGCCGTCGCATCGAGCCGGTCTTGCTCTGCCGTCGAAAGATACACGCGAAACCCGTGAATCAAGTCCATGAGGGGCCGCCCCTTGGCCGTCGGCGCCTTGATCAGCTCATCCATGAGGGCGTTGATCGCCACGATGCCCAGCAGGAGCGGAATCAGCCAGAGCGACGTCATCTGGGCGACCAGAAACACGACGAACACTTCGGCCGCCACGAAGGGGACCGCAAACAAGGTGATCAGCACCGCACCCCCCACTTCCAGCAGGCGGCCCGTGGCTGGTCCACCTGCCGCCACGACACGCCACGCCACGATCGCCGTGTGGACGAGCATCACGACGCCCGCCGACCAGACCGCAAGCCAGAGCGACAGAAAACCGACCTTGCCGGTGAGGCTGGCCCCACCCCCCACGAACAAAGCCAGCAATACGGCGCACACCGAAATCGCCACGCCTGTGAAAAACCACCAGCGATTGGGACGAAACAGGTCGCCCTCAAACTCCTCGACCAGCGACTTCTTGAGTTGGCTGATCGCCTTGGTGAATGTCTCCTGGTGCTTGCGGTCGACATCGATCGCAGAGCGGTCTCCCAGCAGCTCGGCAAGCACCAGTCGTTCGCCGGGCGAGGCTTCGGGGGCCGCGTCGGCGGTCCGCTCCAAAGAATAGTCGCCGTCTTCTTCCTTGATGGCGATCACCCCTTGGCTGGCCAGCGACAGGAGGGCCACCGTGAAACACTCCCTGTCGAAGCCCATGCGGTCGATAAACCGCAAGGCTGCCGGACTGAGGCCGTGCGGTGGTGCGAATTCCGGCACCACGAGACCCCCGGCGGGATCGCGGCCCACCAGCCACCAGGCGATTCCGAAATAGCCGGCCACCACGACCAGCGCCAGGCCGGCCCACACCACGAACGGATCCGCGACCAGCCGCTCGAGCCACGTGGCCTCCGCCACGAATCCCTTGGGAAAGCGGGCCACGATCGACAGTCCCTCGTGGCGAACAAGCGGCCGCGTCGTCACAAACACCGCCCGCTGATCGGCCAGGTCGACGGTGGCCCGTACATCCTTCTGGTCTGTGGAGCCGAGCTCCCCCACATAGCCCTCCACGTCGATCGCCGCCAGCGGCACGTCGGCCGGCAGGGCAACCGTCGCCTCGGCCCGGTCGATCGGGAAATCCCAGGCATGCCCGGTGGCGTTCCAGTAGACCTCGTCGTGATCGGCGAAGAACCGCACCTGCCGCGTGGTGTAGACGATCACATAGGTATGCGGCCCTGGCGGAATGGCCCGCCCCTTCTCACCGATCAAGATTCGCTCCACGCCATCGAGCCGCTCCGTATGAAAGGCGGCAGCCGCCCCGTCGCATTCGACCCGCTCGATCGTGAAGGGCACCGTCACCCCGAGGCCGAACCACCCGCCGCCGTAGCGGACCGGGATATCCCGGTAGATGCCCTGCTTGATTTTTTTGCCCGTGGAGACGACGCCGATCGTTTCGGCAACCGTCATCAGGCCGTCTTCAGCCACGAAGATGTCGCATCGGAAGTCGGTGATTCGCTCATCCGCCCGGCTCATGCCCGCTGCCCACGCCACCACGACGATCGCGCCCCACGCAACGAGCCGGTGCCCCAACTCAGGCGACCGCTTCAGCTCCATATCGACTCCTCTACACGACTGATGGGCCGACCTCAGCAGGGTGGTTTTTTCTGACGGAAAATCGAATGGTTGTCCCAGCATCGTACACCTGCCCGTGGTTATCCGGTGGACAGCAGCCACCAAATGCCCGACAATCCTGCCTCGCAAGGACATTGTTCGACAGCACGATCCTCTTCCCTCCCCAATGTCAGGAGCATTCGATGCCAAGCCTTTTCAGCACGCTGCCGTCGGCCACCCGCCGTCGATTTCTTCAAGCCGGCGTCGCCCTCGGCGGCACCTTCGCCCTCGGCCGTAATGCGGCGGCTGCCGACCCGAAGCCCGCCTTCTCCCTGCCGCCGCTCCCCTACGCCTACGACGCGTTGGCCCCGGCGATCGACGAGCGGACCATGACCATCCACCACACCAAGCACCATCAGGCCTACATCGACAAGCTCAACGCGGCCGTGGCATCGGAGCCGTCGCTGGCCGGCAAGACGGTCGAGCAGCTGCTTGCCAATCTTGACGCCCTTCCGGAGGCGGTGCGGACGGCGATCCGCAACCACGGCGGTGGCCATGCCAACCACACGCTTTTTTGGACGGTGCTGCGGCCGCCGCGAGAGAACAACCAGCCGACGGGAGAAGTTGCCGATGCGATTCGTGGTAGCTTCGGCTCCGTCGAGGCATTTCAGGACAAGTTCAACGCGGCGGCCGGTGGACAGTTTGGCAGCGGATGGGCCTGGCTGGTGAAGGGACCGGCCGGCCTCGAGGTGATCGCCACGGCTAACCAAGACTCGCCGCTTTCCCAGGGTAAGAAGCCGCTGCTCGGCCTCGACGTCTGGGAGCATGCGTATTACCTCACCTACCAGAACCGACGGCCCGACTACATCAAGGCCTGGTGGCAGGTGGTCAATTGGGACGAGGTGGCGAAGCGTCTCGCGGCGGCCTGATCGGCCGGGAACCAAACGCAGCGCGAGCCGCTCGTGACCGGGCCTGTTTCGTCACTCCTGTTCGTCATTCTCGAGATGCTGTTTCTCGCGGCGGCTCACTGGCTGGGCGGGCCACCATGGACGGCGCTCGGAGCGGTGGCGGTTGTCGTGCAAGCCGTCGTGAGCCCTCAGGCCTCCCGCCTGCTCGTGTTGCTTCCGGCGGTTGTGTGGCTCGTTCTGTTTCGCATCACGGGCAACCGTGAACTCTTTTTCCCCTACGCGATGGCATTGACGGCCTTCGTCATCCTGCCGATGGCCTCACGGGCAGCGTGGCAGGGCTGGCTGAGCGGTGGCCTTATGGTCGGAGCGTTTCTGGCGATCCGCCTCGCGCAGCAGGCCAGCGGCCGGGTGCTGGCCGTCGAACTGGCCGTGGCAGCTGTGATCCTCGTCCTGATCCTCGTCGCCGCATCGCGGGTGCAAGGCCACCTGCCGAGGCAGGCAGCCCTCGTGGCCGCCGCATCGCTCGCGGCCTACGCCGGCCTCGCCCTGTGAAGAAAGCCCGTCGTCAGCTCACGCATGTGGCCGCACCTCGCCGCTGGCAAGTTTCTGGCGGTAGTCGGCCAGCCCCCGCGCCACCACGCCAGACAGAAGGAACACGCCCAAGATGTTGGGAAAGGCCATTCCCAGGATCATCAGGTCGGAAAAGTCGAGGATGTTGGTGGCGGTCACCACCGAGCCCAGAAAGGTAAACGTGAGAAACAGCAGGCGGTAGAGAATCGTGAACGATTCACCGAACAGCCACGTCCAGCATCGCTCTCCGTAATAGCTCCACGAGATCATCGTCGAGTAGGAAAAGAGAAACACCGCCACCGCCAGCACATAGGGAAACCAGGTGATCTGGCTGGCCATCGCCGCCGAGGTGAGTGCGGCGCCCTGTTGCTTGGCCACGTACACCGCGCAGGTGTCGTCGTTGCAGACGCCGGTGATCACGATCACCAGCGCCGTCATCGTGCAGACCACCACCGTATCGATGAAGGGCTCCAGCAGCGACACGATCCCTTCCTGCACCGGATATTTGCTGCGGGCCGCCGAATGGGCGATCGCCGCCGAGCCGATGCCCGCCTCGTTGGAGAAGGCGGCCCGCTTGATGCCGATCACGAGGCAGCCCAGAAACCCGCCCACGGCTGCCTCAGGGCTGAAGGCGCCGCGGACGATCGAGGCCAGGGCCGCAGGAAGAATGGCGGCGTTCGTGAGAATCACGTACAGGCAGGCGGCGACATACAGCAGGCACATCACCGGCACGACCTTGTCGGCCACCGACGCGATGCGACGGATGCCGCCGATGATCACGATCCCCACCAGCACCGCCATCGTGAGCCCATAGGCCCATGGGTGGGCATCGAAGAAGGGCACGACGGTGCGGATCTGATCGAGCCCCTGCTTCACCTGAAACGAGTTGCCGCCGCCGAGCGAACCGCCGATGCAGAGAACCACGAACAGTATCGCGAGCACGCGACCGAGCCGGGGAAGCCCGTGGGCGGCGAGACCGTCGGAGAGGTAATACATCGCCCCTCCCATGATGCTGCCATCGGGGCGGATGTGGCGATACTGCTGGCCGAGCGTCACCTCCGTGAACTTGGCCGACATGCCGAGCAGGCCGGCCACGATCATCCACAGCGTGGCCCCCGGGCCCCCGGCGGCGACGGCGATCGCCACGCCGGCGATGTTCCCCAGGCCGACCGTCGCCGACAGCGCCGTGGCCAAGGCCTGAAAGTGGCTCACCTCACCGGCGGCGTCCGGGTCGTCGTATTTGCCCCGCACCAGTTCGATCGCATGGCCAAACATCCGCAGGTTCACGAAGTTCATCCGCAGCGTGAAGAAAATCGCGCCGGCCAAGAGCCAGGCCACGACCACGGGCATGCCGAGCCCCGGCACCTCCCAGAAGAAGACCTTGGCCAGCGGCTCCACAAGATACTTGCCGAAGAACAGATCGGCCTGCTGCTCGAGGCTGGATCGCTGCCCGTCGGCCGCGGCGAAGATCGAGGCGTTTCCACAGATCGGCATCATGCTCGGCTTCTCCGTTTCCGCGGCCACCATTCCACCCGCGACTTTTCGATAGGATACCGTCGACGTCACCCCGAGGAAAAATCCGATGCCTGCGACGTGCTGCTCCCGATTCACCTGGCTGGCCGGCTTTGTTGTCGCGATGACCACCGTCGCGCAGGCCGCAGACCGCCTCGAAGGACTGCCCAACGTGCTGTTTGTCCTCTGCGACGACATTCGGCCTGATGCCGTGGGCTGCTACGGCTCGCCCCACGTGAAGACCCCGCATATCGACGCCCTCGCCGCCGGCGGTGTGCGGTTTGCCAACGCCTTCTGCACCACCTCGCTCTGTTCACCAAGCCGGGCCAGCATCCTCACCGGCCTCTACGCCCATGCCCACGGCGTCCGCGACAACTTCACCGAACTGCCGGCCACGCTTCCGCACTGGCCGGGCCAACTCCGCAAGCAAGGCTACGCCACGGCCTCCATCGGCAAGTGGCACATGGGGGAAGACAACGATTCCCCCCGGCCCGGCTTCGACTGGTTCGTCTCCCACAAGGGGCAGGGCAAATACTTCGGCACCGAGTGGAACATCAACGACGAACGTCGCGAGACCACGCCCGGCTACTACACGACCGTCGTCACCGACTTCTCGCTCGACTGGCTGAAGCGGCAGCCGGCCGGCCAGCCGTGGGCCCTGTGCCTCGGCCACAAGGCGCCCCATTCCTTCTATTTCCCTGAGCCGAAATACGAACACACCTTCGACGACGTGAAGGTGCCTTATCCCGCCAGCGCCTTCGACCTGGCCGACAAGCCCGACTGGATCCGCCAGCGGCTCACCACCTGGCACGGCATCTACGGCCCGCTCTTCGACTGGCGGAAGACGTTTCCCGACACGCGGCCCGAGGCGGTGAAGGATTTCGAGAACATGGTGCATGCCTACTGGGGCACCGTGCTCTCGGTCGACGACAGCATGGGGCGGCTGGTCGAGTACCTCAGGTCGACGGGCCAGCTCGACAACACGCTCATCATCTTCATGGGCGACAACGGCCTGCTCGAGGGAGAGCATGGCATGGTCGACAAGCGGACGATGCACGAGCCGAGCATCCGCATTCCGATCATCGCCCGCGGCCCCGGCCTGCCCGCCGGAGCCGTCGTCGCCGGGCAGGTGCTCGTGGAGGACGTGGCCCCGAGCGTGCTCGAGGCCTGCAAGGCACCGGCGCTTCCAGAGATCCACGGCCGCTCCTGGATGCGGCTGTGCACCGGGGGCGATCCCGACTGGCGCACCGCCTGGCTCTATGAATACAACTACGAAAAACAGTTTCCCTACACGCCCAATATCCGGGGCGTCCGCACCGATCGCTTCAAGTTCATCCGCTACCCGCATGGCGACGGCTCCCCCGACCGCCACGAGCCTGAGCTCTACGATCTCTCCGCCGATCGCGATGAACGCAAAAACCTCGCCGCCGATCCGGCCCACGCCGACACCCGGGCCACGCTCGAGCGACAGCTGGCCGAGTTGCTCGGCTCCTTCGGCCTCGACCAGGGCCGCGACACGATGCCACTCGACGAAGGCATCAAGACCGCCCTCCCCGACGCCAAGATCCGCTGATCATGCTGGTGTGATCGCGGCGAGGACGTCGGCGAGGGGGACGGTGGCGAAGGTGGTGGCGTAGTCGCTCATCGAGTACGGGATCACGAGGCGGCCGTCGTGGATGGCGCCGCCGCAGCTGTAGACCACGTAGGGCACGTAGCCGGCCCGCTCGTTTTCGTTGGGCGAGAGGAGGGGCTCGGCCAGGCGACCGATCACCCGCGTCGGGTCGTCGAGATCGAGGAGGACCGCGCCGATCGAATACTTGCGCATCGCCCCCACGCCATGGGTGAGCACCAGCCAGCCGGCCGGCGTCTCGATCGGGGAGCCGCAGTTGCCGATCTGCACGAATTCCCACGGATAGGTGGGCCGCAGCACGAGCCGCCGGGCATACCAGAAGTGGAGCATGTCCGACTCCATGACATACATGTTTTCGCCGTCCTGGCGGGAGAGCATCGCGTAGGCGCCGTTGATGCGGCGGGGAAAGAGGGCCATTCCCTTGTTGGCGATCTCCGGCCCGTTGAGCGTGCTCACACGAAACCGCACGAAGTCGTCCGTCTCGACAAACTGCGGCAGCGTCACGCTGCCGTCGAAGGCGGTGTAGGTGGCGAAATAGCGGATCGAGCCGTCGTCTTCGACGAATCGCACGAAGCGGGCATCTTCGATGCCGTTGGTCTCGGCCGGGGAGTAGGGAAAGATGACCCGCTCGGAGAGATCGGAGGCGGGGTCACATTCGATCTCGTAGTTGGCCCGGGCGACGGCGATGATGGCGGCGGCGAAGGGCTCCCATTCCCGTCGCCGCGCCCGCTGCTGCCGGGACGTGTGGGCCAGCGAGGCCTCCAACTCACGCAGCGTAAACTGCTCGTCGAGCACGTCGAACACGAGATCGACAAACCCGTCGGCGATCCCCAGTTCGACGAGCTTTTTGAGAAACAGCGGCTTCTCGTAGCGGCTGTTGGCCACGACGTGGGGCGCGGTCACGTAGCCCGTCGGCCTGGCCACGGTGATCCGCCCCGCGGCGTCGACCGTGCCGGTGCGAAACCCGACGCTCGACACGTGCCCTTCGCCGGTGGCCCGCACGCTGAGCACAAACCGCGTCGCTCCCGGAGCCAGCCCCGTCTGATCGGGATGCCACACCAGCGACGGATTGAAGAGCGCGGCGCTTTCGAGCGCGTATTCCTGGGTAAAGTAGGAGCCGATCAGGAGCTGCCGCGACTCGGTGAGCGGCCGGTCGGTGAGCAGGTGATGCCGCACCGCGGCAAATCGCTCCTGAAAAAAATCGCGGAGCCGCTGATGCCGGCCGTGAAACTCCGAGAGCACCGCATGGAGCAGCGTTTCCACAACGCCGTCGGGCAGTTCCATGACCCGGCTGATCACCTTCATCGCCCGCTGCGGCTGGGTCGGCTCGAAGGGCCGGTAGAGCACGCGGCTGCTGTCGGGCCTGAGCACGATGTCGGTGCGGGTCACCTGCATGGAACGTTTCCCGGAGCAGGTCGCGTGGCTGCCGAGACCTGAGCGAGTGACCGCGACTCCAGTTCGGTGATATCGGCCACCGCCGCCAGCCAGGCGAGCGTCGACTCCGCCCCCTGGTTTTCGTTGACCCGATCCTCGAGCAGCCCGTCGCGACAGCCGCCGGTGTGCGGATCGCAGAGCGTAAGGCCGAGCACGTTGTGGCCGCGAAACCAGTCGAAGGCGTTCCGGGCACGGTCGAGCCACTGCCGGTCTCCCGTGGCATGCCAGGCCTCGATGCAGGCCGCGATCATGGCCTGAGCCTCGAGCGGCTGTTGATCAAACTGCGCGGCTTCGTGCTCGCCGTCGCTGCCCCGCCGCAGAAAACCCTTGCAGCCGACGGGTGAATATCGTCCCGTCGGCGAGGTCTGGATGGTGGCCAGCCAGTCGAGCATCCGCAGGCCGGCCTCCACGGCCTCGGCGTCGCCCGTCCACCGCCCGGCCGAGATGAGCGCCTGGCAGGGGCGGGCATTTTCGTAGGCCACGATGTCCTCAAACCACGGCCACTCGGGCGTGGCCGACTGCCGGGCGAGGTGGAGCAGCCGCGTCGTAAGGACGGCCCGGATCTGCATCATCGTGCGATCCCCAGCCAGCCGCCGCAGGTATTCCTGGATGCCGAGGATCGCCAGGGCCCAGGCCCGCGGGCTGGTGGTGGGCAGCACCGCCCGCACCGCCGGCTCAAACATCGGCATCGCCCACCGTCGCAGGCTCCTGCTCGACGAGCAGCCAAGGCACGTGCCGAGAGCCACGATCGCCCGGCCGAGGCAGTCGTCGCTCCCCCCGTCGTCGAGCCAGCGACGATCAAACCCGAGGAAGTTGCGAAACCGCCCTGCGCGAGAGATGAAGGCATGGCCGAGAAACGACGCATAGACCGCCGTCGCGGCGGCTGTGCGGGCCGTCGCCAGCCCCAGCCCGTCGAGCACCACCATCAGCGTGAGCGCCCGCGCGTTGTCGTCGGTGCAATAGCCCTCGGCAAGGTTGGGCACATCGTGCGTCGCGTGCTGAAACAGCCCGGTGGAGTCGGTGAGCCGCCAGAGATGATCGAGCACGACCGGCGGCAGGGGCCGATCGGGCAGCCGGGCCGGTGCGGCGGCGGTCACGCGCCGGGGCTTCACGGCCGTTGCCATTCGCGTACGGCGAAACGCCTCGGCGTAGCGGGCGGCCACCTGTCGCCACGTCATCCCGCGGCCGATCGCGTAAGCCTGGGTGCGGAGAGCGTCGCGGGCTTTGTCATCGGCGAGGAGCCGGCAGGCCTCCGTCGCGATCGCTCCGGCATCGGCAAACGGCACGATCACACCACGGCCGTCTGCCAGCAGCTCCGTGGCATGCCAGTAGGGAGTCGAGAGCACCGCCTTTCCGCAGCCGAAGGCGTAGGCCAGCGTGCCGGAGGTGATCTGATCCTGATTCAGATAGGGCGTCACATAGATGTCGGTCGCGGCGAGAAAGGCCAGCAGGTCGGGCATGTCGACATAGCGGTCGTGAAACTCGAGATGCCCGGCCACACCGAGCCGGTGAGCCTGGGCCGCCAACTCATCGCGATATCGCTCCCCCTGCTCGCGGAGCAGGTGCGGGTGGGTCGCGCCGACGACGACATAGGTGACGTTTGGATGGTGGCGGATGATCTCCGGCAGGGCGGCGATCACATGCTCGATGCCCTTGCTCGGCGAGAGGAGACCGAAGGTGAGCAGCACCTTGCGGCCCTCCAGGCCGAACCGGGGTTTCGCCGACTCAGGCTCGACAAACGGTGTATCGGGGATGCCGTGGGGGATCACGTCGATGCGGTCATCGGCGATGCCGTAGACGTCCCGCAGTAGCAGCCTTCCCCGCTGCGTCATCACCGCCAGCCGTGCCGAAAGATGAAGCACCTCGTCGATCACCCGTCGCTGGGCGACCGTCGGCGTGGCGAGCACCGTATGCAGCGTGGTATGCACCGGAGCCCGGGTATGCCGCAACAGCTCCAGCACATTCTCCCCGGCCTCTCCGCCGAAGATGCCGTATTCATGCTGCAGCGACACGACATCCACGTTCGCCAGTTCCAAAAACTCGGCCGCCCGCCGAAACGCGGCCCGCTCCCCGTCGTCGCACTGGAAGCTCACCTCATCGGGATAGTCGTAGCTGTGGCCGGCATCGTTCATGGCCACCACGTGGCAGCGGGTGCTGGTCAGGTGGTCGGCCACGGCACACCGCAGATCACGGGTGTAGGTGGCGATGCCGCAGCGGCGGGGCACGTAGGTGCCGACGAAAGCGATCGTCGACAGGGGCGGGGCGTGATCAGAGAGTGCCATGGAGTCTCGCGGCAGACTGCGGTGGCCTGCCTGCCACGAAACCGGCGGGCCCGCACGACACTCGCGCGGCTCCGCCCGTCCAACACGATCATCCTACGCCGGCGGTCAACCACGCCGAAGACACGGCTGCTGCTTGACGCGGACTGCCTCGAGTCGACATATTGACGGTTCTCGACAATCACCTTTCCGGAGCCTGCCACCCATGAGCTTTCGTAAGTCCCTCAATGAAGAGGTCGCCGCCGCCCTCAACGAACAGATCTGCATCGAGGCGTCGGCTGGATTCCTCTACTTTTCGATGGCCTCGTGGGCGAGCGTGCGGGGCCTCACCGGCATGGCCAAGTGGTTTCGGGGCGAGGCTCATGGCGAACTCACCCATATGAACCTGTTTGTCGACTATCTCAACGACCGCGACTATCAGGCGAAGTTTGCCACGATCGAGGCTCCGGCCTGCGACTGGGAGAGCCCGATCGCGGCGTTTGATCTGGTCCGCACGCAGGAACACACTCTTCTGCAGCGGATGAACGACCTTATCGACCTGGCCGACAAGCACAACGACCACCTCACCCACAGCTTCCTGACCCAGTTTGTGCCGCAGCAGATCGCTGACACGGCCGAGGCCGACGATGTGCACGACCGGCTGATGCTGGTGGGGGGCGACGGCCACGGCCTGATCCTCATCGATCAGGAACTGGGCCGCGACGCCGAGGCCCACGAAGCCGCCGAATAAGTGAAACCGGCAACAGAGTCATCTTTCAGCGTTCCACCGCCTGCGGCTGGAAGGCGCGGCGGAGTTGGCTGTGGGCGGCGGTGATGGCGAGTGACTTTTTCCGGTACTCTTCCGGGCTGTCGCCATGTTCGATCGCGTCCTCGAGTTCCTCCAGCCGCATCTCGTACTCCCGCACCAGCGCAAGATCGGCATCGCTGACGCGGCCCTCCCGGAGATAGCAGCCGACGAGGAGCCGACGGGTCCAATTTTCCGCGGTGGGAATCGCCTGCATCGCCCGCGCCGTGTCGCCCGTCATGGCGGCGTGGGTCACCTCGATGTTGGCGTCGGAAAGCTCCGGCAGCACCTCGGCCGCCGGTGGATAGTAGGCGTAGCAGCCGAGGATGCTTCCGGCGATGATCGCCCCGAGACCGATCAGAGCGAGCACCGGCCCGGGGATCACGAGATCCCACCGGTCGGCCACGCGGCCGTCGGCCCGCGGCCGCACGAGCCAGGCATCGACTCGGTTGTGTGGATCGACCGCCCGCAGCAGCCCGCCGAGGGCGGCCAGGCCCAGGAGTGCTCCCGCTCCAAACCATTCATGCGGCAGCGTCTCCTGTTTCACGCGTCGGGCGATCTCGGCCACGAAGCCACCGCTGGGCACCTGCCCCGGATGAAAGGGCGCACAGTAGCGATCAAAGGCATGGGTATGGCCGATCGGCTCGACCTCCCGCGGATAGAGCGGCCTCTCGATGCCGTAGGAGATCACGAGCACGGCCACGAAGATGATGCCGAACCAGACCATGAGCTTTCGCCAGCCGTAGTTGAGCAGCATCCAGGCGATCAGGCCGAGATTCACGCCCGCCCCCAGCGCCAACAGGATAAAGGCCGCGCCGATCGAGTTGCCATGCTGAAACATCGAGCCGAGCTGGGCCATGACGATCATCGGCGTCGCATAGGCCGGTGTCGCGATGGCCGTCATCACCAGCGGTGAGGCAGGATTGTCGTGGGCCATTGACAGCTGCAGTGAGCCGGCCGGCAGCACGACCGCCAGCAGCCCCACGCCCAACAGACCGATGCCGATCAGCCCGGCGGTGGGGCTGGTCGTCTCGCGGGCCATCTCGACGACGATCGCCACCATGCGGCGGATGCCCTGCGGCGGGGCCGGAGGCTCGGGAAGGTTCACCCCGCTGTCCGGAAAGAGCCAATCGAACAGCCCTCCCGACACCATCACCACCACGAGCGAACAGGCGGCAAACGCCATGATCGTGAAGGGCTTGGAGAGGGTGAGACCGTAGAGGAGCGAGAGGGGATCGAAGAGCGGGCTCGAAAGAGCGAAGGCGAAGATCGTGCCGACGGCGATGCCGCTGGCCCGCAGCTGCCGGCAGATGGGGATCACGCCCAGCGAACAGCCCGGCAGCAGCATCCCGATCAGCCACGACTGGGCCAGCGAGAGAAGTGAATTCGAGCCAAACAGCCGCCGCGTGTCGGCATGCCCCATCAGGCGGCTCAGCAGGCCGGTGATGCAAAGCCCCGTGAAAATGAATGGCGCTCCCTGCAAAAAGGCCTGCAGGATCCGCAGCACCGCGCCCCAGGCGACCTCGCTCATGGCACCTCCACGCTTTCGAGCAGATTGGAAATCACTCCGCCGGCATCACCGCCATCAAGCCCCAGCCGCACCGCGAGCACGGGCGTCGCCACCTGCTGCACGTCGTCGGGCGTCACAAACCGCCGGCTGTCGAGCCAGGCCCGCGCCTGCGCCGTCCGCTGCCAGAGGAGCAGCCCCCGCGGGCTCACGCCGAGGGCGATATCGCGATGCGATCGCGAGGCCCGCGCCAGGTTGACGAGATACTCCTGCACGGCCGGGGCGACACCCACGGCGGCGACGTCTGCCTGGATCACCGCCAGCTGCTCCGGCGTGACCACCGGTGGTGGCGTCTCACGACCTTCCGCCGGCGGGCCGATCGCCGCCGCCAGCATCGCCTGCTCGTCGTCGGGCCGCGGGTAGCCCACTTCCAGCTTCATCGCAAACCGGTCCAGTTGCGCCTCAGGCAGGGGGTAGGTGCCATGCTGCTCGTGGGGATTCTGCGTGGCGATCACGAAGAAGGTCTTCGCGAGCGGAAACCGTTCCGCATCGACCGTCACCTGCCGCTCCGCCATCGCCTCGAGGAGGGCGCTTTGGGTGCGGGGGGTGGCCCGGTTGATTTCGTCGGCGAGCAGGATGTCGGCAAACACCGGCCCCTGCCGAAACTCGAATTCCCGTGTCTTCTGGTTGAAGATGTTGAAGCCGGTGATGTCGCTCGGCAGCAGGTCGGGTGTGCACTGCACCCGCGAAAACCGGCCGCCGAGCGCCGCCGCCAACGCCTTGGCGAGTGTCGTCTTGCCAAGACCGGGCCGATCCTCGAGCAGGAGATGCCCCTGGGCCAGCAGGCAGACGAGCACCTGCTCCACGACCGTCTCCTTCCCCTTGAGCACGTGGTTGAGTCGCTGCCGGACCTGCTCGAGTTTGTCGAGGTCGGTCTCGTGACGATCTGCGATAAGGGTCATGCCGAGGGTCTCCGGGCCGCGATGAGATGCCGCCACGACCAGACCGCCGGCGCGGCCCTCACGGACGACAGGGACGCGTGATCGGGAGGGCCCGCCGCATAGAGCGCAACATCGGCCGCGCGAACAAACGCCTGCGCGAGCGCCGGCTCTGCGGCCGCCGGCGCCACCGCAGCGATTCGCTCATGCACGATGCCGAGCCAGCGGGCAGGCGTCAGATGCTGCGGCCGCGGCAGACCGGCTCGACGACACCGCCGGTCGAGGAGCCGCACCGCCGATACCACGGCTGCCGGAGACCTCGTGTCACGGCGCCACAGCGACTGCAGCCGCCAGAGAGCCTCATCGCCGATGTCGGCCACGAGCCGTCGATACCACGCCGCTGCCATGAGGATGGCCAGCACTGCGAGAGCGGCCACCGGATGCCCCCGGATGGCAGCCACCGCCAGCCCACAGCCATGCGCCAGGTGGGCCATGAGTGTGTGGCGTGGCGCGAGCAACGTGTAGCCCGGCGTCGGCTCGAGCGAAACCCAGCGGCCCCAGCCCGCATGCACCTCGGCCCACACGTGCACGTCGCCGACCATCACGGCGGTGTGGTCGGAGCGGGCGTCGTAGCGCTTCGGGTCGGCGTAGAAGCCACTCACGAGCCGTGCCGGGTAGCCGAGCGAACGGAGCGCACAGACCGTCGCCGTCGCAAACAGGTAGTCGGGCCCGCGTCGGGTCTCGAGAAGAAACTCGGCTGCGGAGTGGGTGCAGTCGGGGCTGGACCGGGCGGCGGGATCGACCGTGAAGTCCTCGCGAATCCGTGCGACGACCCGCTCGATCTGCCGCCAGCCCCGCGGCAGGCCCGCCACCCACGATTCCGCCAGCGTTTTCACCGCCTGTGACTGTGCATCGTCGCCCCATTCCCGGCAGGTCTCCGGGCCACCCTGAAAACGTGGAAAGGAGTCGGTCAGCCGCCAGGGATCGACCGGCTGCGACTGGACATGCACCGTGAGCAGCTCGGGCAACTTCGCGCGATCCATCCGCAGGATGCCGGGCTGGGCCCACAGGAAAAGGTCGGTGCGGTCGAGGTGATCAATATGCACCGCCGCCAGCCGCTCGGGTGCCGGAATACGATTGGTGTCGAAGCGGATGATCCGCAGTGCATGCACTTCCCGCGCACCGTCGATCTCGAGCTCGACACCGGGAGCGACCGTGGCCCACTTCTGGTCGCCGACCGTCTTGAGCGACAGATCGCCATGCCACGACGTCATCTCCTCCGGCTGCCAGGCCACGCCGTCGTAGCGATCGAAGCTTTCCAGCTTGAGGTGCGCCGGCACGCGGCCCTTCACCTGCAGGATCGCGCGGGAATCAAGGTCGGCGATGCGGCGGCGCGACGGCTCTCCCGCCCGACGGACGGTGGAAAACTCCCGCCCCGGGCGCCGCGATGTGGCCATCGAGTGGTCCTCGGAGCGGATCCGCTCCTGATTGGCCAACGAGATCGCCCGCTCCGTCTTTGTTTTCTTCACCGGCTCGTTGTAGGTGTCGTCGAAGAGGTCGTAGAGCGAGGGCTCGTGCGACGTCATGAAGGGTGCGTTTTCAATCGGGGCGAAGCTACGAATATTGTCGAGGCCGGCCACGAGCGCATCGCCATCGCCCACACCGCTGGTGGCTGCCGCAGAGGCATCGCGTTGCCCGCCGGACGTGGGCATGAAGCCATCGGCCTGCCGGATCTGTCGCGCCGAAACGGGCACGATCAACAGGGCGGCCAACACACCCAGCGGCAACAGGAGGAGCCACCGGCGGGGCAACGACTGCCGTGACGAGGCCTCGAGCCGCCGCTCCAGCGTTTCCCAATGGGTACCGACGAGCCAGCAGACGCCGATCACCGCGAAGGCCACGACAAATCCCTGCGCCCAGATGGCATGGGCGCTGGCCGAGGCGAAGACCACCAGAAACGTGGCGAATCCCACGCAGGCCGGCCGCGCGGCGGAATGATGGGCCACGACCATCAAGGCGATCACCACATCCCGCAGCGCGATCAAAAGAAAGCCATCGAGCAGCAGCGGTTCACCGAGAAGCCCCCGCAACGCCATCTCGATCGACACGGCGACGAACACGAAGCCTCCCACCCACGCCAGCCGGCTGCGGGGTGTCGCCCCGACGGCCGGCCAGCTGCGGCGCAGCAGTTCGCCGATCGTGATCACGATCCCGGAGATGATGGCGACGCCGGCGAGAAACGCCCGCTGATCGACGGGCCCATGCAGCCCCCGCACCGCCACTTCGACCGCGCTGCAGGCCAGGCCCGCCAACGCGATCGTCAGCCAGCGATTTCCGGCCCGTCCATGGAGATGACCGTCATCCGGCATGGCAGAGGTGCCTCCAGGTCCGCCGGAAGGATGGCAGCGGCGCAGTCGCCGGGCCGACCGAGACGACGCGGCCAGCCAGATGCGGCACAGGCGTTCCCGCGTCGCCATCATCGACCACGAGCCAGAGCTGGTCGCCATGCACATGCCGATGTTCGGTCCGCAGCCGCAGCCCGCGGCGGGTGGTGATCGTCACCTGAAACACGCCGCAGTTGCCGTGATGGATCCGGTGGCAGGCCTTGGCGGAGTGGGTGTGCTGGCAGTCATGGTGGTCATGGTCGCAGGCCTGAAAACCGGCCAGCGCGTCGAGAAACCGTGTGAGCCCGGGCCGACCGGGCGCGACGCGGATCGATTCGTGGCCGAAGCAGCATTCCACCAACGCATTGGCCTGCTGGTAGGCCGCACAGATGCTCGCCGCCAGGCGAATCGACTGTTCGAGCGTGCTCGTGGTGCCGGATCCGGAATGCACCGCCGGATCGGAATCAAACACCACCCGCACGGCCGAGAGCACCGCCGCCTGCCGTTCGCAGACGATCATCGTCCCCAGCCGCGCCGTGCAGGCCCAATGGACCCGCCGCAGTGAATCGCCGTTGCGAAAGGGCCGCGTGCCGAGCATGTCGCCAGAATCACCGATCCGGTTTTCGGAGAAGAGGTCTTCGGCGGGCCGCGTCTCGGCGGCATCGGCCAGCGTGTCGAGGTCGATGATCCGCGGCCACACCAGCAGCGGTCGCTCGATCATCGCGTCGCGGGCGGCGCTGGTGAGTCCGAAGGGAAAACTGGTCGCCAGCCGGGGCGTCTGCCGCGGATAGCGGCCGCGACACTCCGGCACGCAGGGCCAGGTGAATTCGACGGTGGACCAGCCGGCGACCTTCGCCAGCGACACCGCGGCCGGCTCGGTTCCGCCCAAGTCCACTTCCAGCGTCACGCCCCAGACCGGCCACGGCCAGTCGTTGCGGACAGCCACGATCGCATGCGCCGTCTCTCCTTCGCCGACCCGCTGCTCGAGAAACCGCAGCCGGGCGGCGAGACCGCGAGCGGTCACCTGCGGCCATCCGTAGCCCAGCAGGATGACGACGAGGATCGCCGCACACGAAATGAGCGCGACAGGGCTGACGTACACCGAGCAGACCAGGGCGATCGTGAGCGCGATCAGCAGGGTGAAGATCGGCCGCTTCACCCAGTAGACCCAGGGGTTTACGCCGGGGCAGAAGTCGTGTGTAAACAATTGCTCGAGCCAGGTGCCGATGACGCGCATAAGAACTCCCCGCTGTCTGTCATGCAATTGTATTGCAGGAGTTTCTCCTATGCAACACTTGGGCAGGCGACTTGAGCGACCGGCGATCGTCCTTCCCCGAGTGCGGGCTCAATCATGGCCGATCGACGTCATCGACCACCGTGTCGTCGGCGTCATCCAGCGCGATCCGCCAGGCCGGAAAGGGATCCTCGAAATCGAGCCAGCCATCGGGCCCGAGGGCCAGTTCATCGTCGGTGAGGCAGCAGAGGTGGAGTTCGTCGAGCAGCGAGGGATGCAGGGCAGCCCCAATGACGACGAGTTCCTGCCGCCGATCGCCCCAGGGGTCCTCCCAGATCTCATCGATCTCGGCGCGGTCGAGTTCCTCCGGCCATTCGTCTTCCGGCGCCGACGCCAGCCAGGTGCCACCCGGCTGCAGGCTCGACACGACGCCCGCGCTCGACCACACCCCGGCCCAATCGTGCCGCGTGGCCAGCCAGACAAAGCCCTTGGAGCGGATCACGCCCTTGAAGAAGGGGCCGGTGATCAGATCCCAGAACCGCTGCGGATGAAGCGGGCGGCGGGCCAGGAAAACCTGGCTGGAAATTCCATACTCCTCGGTTTCCGGCGTGTGGGTTCCCGGCGCCTCGGCCAACCAGCCGGGATGACTCGCGGCATGCTGCATGTCGAAGAGTTGCGTGCCGAGCAGCTCTGCGGGGGCGACTCGTCCATGGATGGAGCGAACAAAGCGGGCCGTCGGATTGAGTTTCCGCAGGATCGCCTCCAGGTAGCCGAGGTCTTCCGCCGTCACCAGATCGGCTTTGTTGATGACGATGATGTTCGCGAATTCCACCTGATCGACAAGCAATTGGACGAGGTCCCGAGTGTCGTTTTCATCAAGGCCGACCCCCCGGTCACGAAGCTCGTCTCGCGAGCAATAATCCCGCAAGAAGTTGACCGCATCGACCACGGTCACGAGTGTGTCGAGCCGCGCGAGCGACGACAGGCTCTCCCCCTTCTCGTCGGTGAAGGTGAAGGTCTCGGCGACCGGTAGCGGTTCTGAGATCCCCGTGCTCTCCACGAGCAGGTAGTCGAAGCGTTTCTCACGGGCCAGCCGCGCCACCTCCTCGAGGAGATCCTCCCGCAGCGTGCAACAGATGCAGCCGTTGGAGAACTCCACGAGCTTCTCCTCGGTACGGCTGAGGCGGGCCGCGGGGGCGGGGGGAGCCAGCGGGGCGGGGACGGGGT
>CAYZFV010000269.1:0-17057 GCA_964477765.1 uncultured Candidatus Kuenenia sp. | reverse complement strand
CGTCGCCGGACGTTCGCTACGGGCATCCTACCCTCCGCTCACTCGATGCCAGCTTCGCTTCCGGCATCCTGCCTTCGCTCGCTGCCAACGCCGGCTCGTGGGGCAGGGGCAGCCCCGAGCCTCCCGTCAGCGGTGCGATGGCATCATTTAGCCTGCTGATTCGTCACCATTTTTGCCGGCGACGATGTCGAGGATGGCGGCGCCAAAGTCGCCGAGTCGCTTTTCGCCGATGCCTTTGCAGCGGAGGAGGGCGGCGGGGGAGGTGGGTTTGTCGCGGGCGATCGTCCGCAACGATTTGTCGTCGAAGATCGTCCAGGCCGGCTTGCCACGGGCGTCGGCCACCCTGCGACGCCACGTTCGCAGCCGTTCAAAGAGATCGCGATCGACACCACTCCAGTCGTCGGCATCGGCCTTGGCGGTCTTGGTGCGGCCGGCCCGCGGCTGGAGCAGAACCACCTGCCTTTCGCCACGCAGCACCTCCCATGAGCGGGCGTTGAGGGTCACGACGGGCCGATCGCCGCCAGTGCGGGTGAGCAGCTCCTGATCGAGGAGTTGGTGCACCAGGTTTTCAGCCGCCCGCTGGTCGAACATCGGCAGGAGCCCGTAGGTGGAGAGCCGGTCGTGGCCATGTCGCGTGATCCCCTCGGTCTTCGCACCGCGGAGCACCTCGCACACATGCCGAACGCCAAACCGCTCTCCCGCCCGGGCCACGCAGGAGATGATTTTCTGTGCCGTGACGGTCGAGTCGGGCAGGCTTTCCGTCTCCCCGAGGCAGACATCGCAGGCCTCGCAGCTGGCCTGTTCGTAGGGCTGACCGAAATATTCCGAGAGCGTGGCATGGCGGCAGCGGGCGGCCTGGGCGTAGCGACGCATCGCATGCAGGTGCTCCACCGTGGAGGCGAGGAGTCGCTCGGCCTCGTCGGGCTCCAGCTCCGACTCGTCGATACTCTTGCGGACGAGCGACTCCCAGCTGAAGACATCGGCCGACGAATAGAGCAGCACGCACTCGGCGGCCAGGCCGTCGCGGCCCGCCCGGCCGGTCTCCTGCTGATAGGCCTCGAGACTCTTGGGAAGCGACGTGTGGAGCACGAGGCGGACGTTGGATCGGTCGATGCCCATGCCGAAGGCGACCGTCGCCACGACCACGTCGATCGTCTCGCGGGCGAAGGCCTCCTGGGTGGCATGCCGCTGCGCGGAGTCGAGGCCGGCATGATAGGGACGCGCCAGGATGCCCTCGGCGGCCAGCCGGGCGGCGAGATCCTCGGTATCACGTCGCGAGAGGCAGTAGACGATCGAGGCCTCGCCGCGGTGGCGGCCGAGAATTTCGAGTGTCTGGCCGATGCGGTCGGTGCGGGGCACCACGCGATAGATGAGATTTGGGCGATCGAACGTGCCGACAAGCACCTCGGGATCGCGGAGATGCAACTGCGCGGCGATGTCGTTCCGCACCCGCGGCGTGGCCGTCGCCGTGAAGGCATGGAAGCTGGCCGTAGGAAACCGCTCCCGCAGCATCGCCAGCTGCCGGTATTCCGGCCGGAAGTCGTGGCCCCAGTGGCTGATGCAATGGGCCTCGTCGATCGCAAACCGCTTCACGCCGACCCGCGCCAACAGGTCGAGCAGACCGGTGTTGACCAGTCGCTCCGGGGCCGCGAAGAGCAGCCGGAGCTCACCGGCCACCAGCCGATCACGGATCCGTTGTCGCTCATCCTGCTCCATGCCGGCGTAGAGGGCCGCGGCGGGATAGCCGATCGCCTCCAGCGAATCGACCTGGTCCTTCATCAGCGCCACCAGCGGCGAGACGACGACGTCGGTCGTCTCGCCGACCAGCGGCGGCAGTTGGTAGCAGAGGCTCTTGCCTCCACCGGTGGGCATCACCACCACCGAATCACGACCGGCCAAGGCGGCGGCGATCGCCTCCGTTTGCAGGGGGCGGAGCGTGTCGAAGCCCCACCAGCGCGAGAGGATGTCGGAGATGTCCATGGGAGGGAGAAGATACCAGCGCATGCTGCTTGTTGGCACGGTGGGCAGCGGTTCGGGGCTGCCGATGCCCCATCGCCGGACGTTCGCGGAGGGCATCGTGCCCTCCGCTCTCTCTCTGCCAGCTTCGCGCTTCGATTCCGCCTCCGCTTGGGCATCCTGCCTTCGCTCGCTGCCAAGGCCGGCTCTCTGGGCATCGGCGGCCCCTCACGGATGCATCGATGACACTGATTTGCGGTAGAATTCGCAGTCATGTTCTGGATCGCGTGGAAGATGCTGATCGGGAATCGGGCGAAGTACCTGGGGATCGTCTTTGGGGTGGTGTTTGCCGCGCTGTTGATCGCGCAGCAGGCGTCGATTTTTTGTGGGCTGATGTCACTCACGATCAGTCAGATCTATGACACCGCCGGGCCCGATATCTGGGTGATGGATAAAAACGTCCAATTCGTCGACGACATCAAGCCGCTCTCCGACACCGAGCTCTTTCGCGTGAAGGGCGTGCCGGGCGTCGACTGGGCGGTGCGGTTCTACAAGGGCATCGCCCGGGCGCGGCTGGAGGAGGGCACGTATGAGCAGATGATTCTGCTTGGCCTCGACGATGCGACGCTCGTCGGGGCGCCACAGGAGGTGTTTCTCGGATCGATCGCCGACCTGCGGCGGCCCGATGCCGTGATCATCGACGATGCCGGCTACAAGCGGATCTGGCCCGGCGAGCCCTTTCGGCTCGGCCGCGTCTTCGAGATGAACGACCGCCGCGCCGTGATCGTGGGCGTCACGAAGGCCAGCCGAACGTTCCAGAGTTTTCCGATCATCTACACGCGGTACAGCCAGGCCGTGTTGTTTGCGCCGCCGGAGCGGAAGGTGCTCTCCTTTGTGCTGGCCGATGCCCAGCCGGGCTTGGATCCCGAGGAAGTCTGTCGGCGGATCACCGAACGAACGGGCCTGCAGGCGCTCACGCAGGAGCAGTTCACCTGGAAGACGATCCTGTATTACCTCAAGAAGACAGGCATCCCCGTGAACTTCGGGATCACGGTCTTTCTGGGCTTTCTTGTCGGTACCGCCATCGCCGGCCAGACGTTTTATCTCTTCACGGTGGAGAACATCCGCCAGTTTGGGGCACTCAAGGCGATGGGCACGAGTAACTGGATGATCCTCCTGATGGTGCTTTCGCAGGCGATCCAGGTGGGCGTGGTCGGGTATGGCGTGGGCGTTGGGCTTGCGGCGCTCTTTGGCTTTTGGTCACGCGCGGCCACGCGGCTCTCGTTTTTCATGCCTTGGCAGGTCTTGGCGATCACCGGAGTGGCCGTGTTCGTGATCGTGCTGCTGGCGAGCCTGCTCTCGGTGCGGAAGGTGCTCGTCGTCGATCCGGCGATCGTCTTTCGGGGAGGGTGAGCGATGGCCGGACTGCATATCTACGACGACCGTCATGCCGATGAGATGGCCGTGCGGGTTCGCGGTGTGACGAAAGAGTTTGGCAGCGGCGGCTCGCTCACCCGGGCCCTGCGGGGTGTCGATCTCGACGTGCCCTATGGCGAGATGCTGATGCTCGTCGGCCCCAGTGGCTGCGGGAAGACGACACTCGTCTCGATCGTCGCCGGAACCCTCGAGCCGACCGATGGCGATGTGCAGGTGCTCGGCCACGACCTTGGGAGCATGAGCAACGGTCGCAAGGTGCGGTTTCGCCGAGAACACGTCGGCTTCATCTTCCAGGCCTTCAACCTTCTGCCGGCGCTCACCGCCGTGGAGAATGCCGCGGTGCCGCTCCTGATCGCGGGCTGGCGGCGGGCTCAGGCGGTCGAGGCGGCGGCCGATGTGCTCGAGCGGCTGGGGCTGGCCGACCGGCTCGCCAGCCTGCCGAGTGAGCTTTCGGGGGGGCAGCAGCAGCGGGTGGCGATCGCCCGAGCGCTCGTGCATGAGCCTCGGCTGCTGGTTTGCGACGAGCCCACCAGCGCCCTCGACGCGGCCAACGGTCGGATCACGATGGAGTTGATCCAGCAGGTGGCCGTGCAGCCCGACCGGGCCGTGATCGTTGTCACGCACGACTCGCGAGTGTATTCCTTCGCCGATCGGATCGCCGCGATGGAAGACGGCCGAATCGAGTCGGTGGAGAGCGGGCCGCATGAGCCGACATCGGTCTGAGCGATGTTGGCGGAGCGTCCTTGACGGACGGGATTCCTGAAAAAGAATGGACGTCATGCAAAGCGTGCGTGCCCCGTCTCGTCTTGGAATGTGGCTGATCGGTGCCAAGGGGGGCGTCGCGACCACGGTGATGACCGGGCTTGCCGCCCTGCAGCGTGGGGCGATCGATCCTGTTGGCCTCATCACCGCCACCGAGCCATTTGCCGGCCTCGGGCTTGTCGAGTTTCCCGATCTGGTCGTGGGCGGCCACGACATCCGTGCGGGAAGTCTTGCCGACGAGGCTCGCCGCATGTGGACAGAAAGCCGGGCGATTGCGCCCGAGTTACTCGACGATGCCGCCGGATTCTTGGCCGATGTGGAGCGACGGCTACGGCCCGGCACCCTCGTGGCGGCCGGGGATCGCATTCGCAGCCTGGCCGACCAAGTCACCGCGAACGTCGTGGAGACGCCGCGGCAGGCGATTGATCGGGTGCGGGCCGACATCGAGGCGTTTCAGCAGGCGGAGGGGCTCGAGCATGTGGTCGTCGTCAACGTGGCGTCGACCGAGCCCGCGCCGTCGCAGGCAATTCCTGAAGACTTTGCCGATGTCGAGTCGCTTCTGGACAGTGCCGAGAAATGCCCGTTACCCGCGAGCAGTCTCTACTTTCTCGCCGCCGCCGAGGCCGGGGCTTCGTATATCAACTTCACCCCATCGACCGGCGCCACGCCAGCCTGCCTGCAGCAGGTGGCCCGCGAGCGGCGGATCGCCCATGCCGGTTGCGACGGCAAGACGGGGGAGACGCTGCTCAAGAGCGTGCTCGCGCCGATGTTTGCCGCCCGCAATCTCGAGGTGATGAGTTGGGTGGGACACAACATCTTCGGCAACATGGACGGGAAGGTGCTCGACGACCCGCGGAACAAGGCGGCGAAGGTGAAGAGCAAAGACCACCTGCTGGCCGCGATCCTCGGCTACCCGCCGCAGACGCATGTTTCGATCGAATACATCGCGAGTCTGGGCGACTGGAAGACGGCCTGGGATCACATCCACTTCCGTGGCTTCTTGGGCACGCCGATGACGATGCAGTTTACCTGGCAGGGCTGCGACTCGATCCTGGCGGCGCCGCTCGTGCTCGACCTCGTGCGGCTCGTCGACCGGGCCCGTCGCGGTGGTGGATACGGAGCCCTGGAGTGGCTCGCCTGTTTCTTCAAAAGCCCGCTGAATGTGGCCGAGCAGGATTTTTCCAGGCAGGTCGCGATGCTGAGCGACTGGGTGGCCAAGTGAGCGCCGGTCACTGCTCACCCCAAACGCCTTGATCTCGGCCGCCCCACGCTGCTTTACCCGCTCGGCGAACCGACTGAGCACGAGACGGATATGCAAAATTCTGGCACACTCGACTTGAGAACAAGTGCCCGATAGGCCTCGACTACCCTTACGGCTTGGAGTCGCTGCCAAGCCGGGGTGCCTTGCTCACGAAGCGACCGCAGAAACGCAAACACATCGTTCTCGCTGCCCGTCACATTGCCAGCGGTGGCTCCACAGTTCGACGCATATCGGCGTATCCACCGCGGAAACCACTCTTTGTCCGCCGCCGGCAGTCTTGAGCCGGGCAACATCGCACAAAACCTCGCCGCAGTCATACAAACCACCCTGCTCACCGTCGTTCCAGAACCACTGCAAACCTTTATGCTGGCATTTTGTACATTATTTCTACGACGTCAAGCCCCCGTGGCCAGCCTCTCCCCCGATGAGGTACGATTCACTGACGGTGGACGGGCATCGCAATATTTAATTATCACGCGGTCCTGAGTAGATAATTAGATTGTTCAACGATGGAAAACAGAACACTGTTCATTGCTTATCTGGTTGTTTGGCTTCCTTACGTCGTGGGGCTCCATGCGTATGCATCCTGGAGACGCCTCGGCCACGGAATCGTGACGCTCTCACACGCCGGGCCGTCCCTCGTAGCAATCACGATGGCGTACATCTTTCTGCTCGGCCACGGCGCAACCGTTCGGCAGTTTGTGGCCGGTAGCGAAGGTGGGATGGATCTGTGGTCGTTGTGGGTCGACCTTTGGCCGTTACTCTTGCTGGGTACGTTCGGGGCTGGTGTTGCACAGGCAGTGTGTCTGTTTGTTGTCTCTGTGAAACGCGGATTTCGCCTATGGATACCTGTCGCCCTGACCGGTGCGGCCATGTGTGCCTTCTCGTTCGTGACCGTGATGAGCAACTTTCCTGACGCGTGAGAACAAATCGTTGAACCAAGGCATGCACTGGAGCGGCGGTTCGTGCGTATCTCGGAATCGAAGGCCACTGGCCGCCGCCCAGTGATGCCATTCGTTCAACAAAGGAGGAGTCGTGGTCATGCCCGGCGATGAAACGAAAGATATCAAGGCTGCCGTATTGGAACTGGTCGATGACCTACCGACCGACGCTACGTGGGAAGATGTGATGTATCGCGTGTATGTGCGCGAGGCGATCGAGGCTGGTCGTCGGGATGCTGCGGAGGGCCGCTTGGTAGATCTGGCTGAGGTGCGGCGGCGATTTGGATTGCCGGAATGACCGTACGCTGGACGAATTCCGCCATTGCTCACCTTGTGGCTATCCACGAGCACATCGCTCGTGACTCTCCTCGGTACGCCTCACGAATGGTGGATCGCATTACGGCCCGCACTCGGCAGATCGGCTCATTCCCGCTATCTGGCCAATCGGTCTCCGAGTATCGGGATCCGGCCATCCGCGAGGTCATCGAGGGACCTTATCGCGTGATCTACGAAGTTTCCGGCAACGACATTCGAGTGCTTGCCGTGATCCATGGTGCGCGATTGCTGCCGCTGCAGCCGCCGAAGTCGCAGAATGTTGAGCCAAGCGATGCAGCGGACTCGCGATAAAATCGGTCTTGATGGAAAGCCCAGGGCCGCGAGCCGCTGATCGCCCGCGTTCGGCCACTACGGCCACTACGCGGACTTCCTCGCGTGATTGCCGCCCGGTATGATCATCGTTCGCTTCGTCTAACTGCGGAGGACATCGTCAATGAGCCTGACCTTATCGCAATTTGGTATCGACCGCCTCGACGCACAGCAGAGGGTGGAGTTGATTGGTCTGATCTGGGACAGCCTTCCCGACGATGCGCCATACACACCTCCCGACTGGCATATTCAAGAACTAGAGCGGCGAATCGCAGCGGCTGACGCCAATCCCGGGGCCGCTGAATCTTGGGAAACGGTGCTGGCGCGATTATCGAGGAGTTCATGAGTTTGCCCGTCGTCCTGCGTCCAGAAGCCACGAAAGACGCGGCAGAGGCGATTGGTTACTTCGACGCACTGCGACCTGGCTTGGGGCAGGCCTTCTTGATTCAAGTTCAAGATGTCCTGCTTCGGATTTCAGGTATGCCCGAGCTACATGGCATCGTCTGGCGGGACGTGCGTGCGGCGCGACTGCGGCGCTTCACCTATGTCGTCTATTACCGTGTCCACGAAGATCGGCTGGAGGTGTTGGCCGTAGTCCAGGGCAACCGTGACGCTGCTGTGTGGCAGAGTCGTGAGTGAAAGCCAGAGCAGGCCGAACCAAGCGATGCAGCAGAATGGCGATGACGTCCCGCGGTATGGATAGTCTGTTGGCTGCGATCTGCTGATCGCGATCGTTCTCCCGTGTAATTGCGGGATCCCGTGTGGTAGTCTCAAAGCCGTGGTTGAACGTTTCCTTCGGCTCACACTTGGAACATCTCATGACCGCAACTCCTTACACGGCTGTTATTCGGCGTGATGGACGGTGGTGCATCGGTTGGGTCGAGGAAGTGCCTGGTGTGAATTCGCAAGGCGAAATGCGAGAGGAACTCCTGTCGAACTTGCGTCAAGCCCTGGCCGAGGCCATCGAGATGAATCGTGAAGATGCGCGCAAGGCCGCTGGCGAGCAATTTGAAGAAGTGGCGCTCCAGCCGTGAAGCGGCGCGATGTTGTCCGCCATCTGGTGGATTATGGTTGCGAGTTGGTTCGAGAAGGTGGCAACCATTCGTGGTGGGGAAATCCATTGCTCAATCAACGGTCCGCCGTCCCTCGCCATCGCGAGATTCCCGACAACTCGTGAAGAAAATCTGTCGTGACCTCGGCATCCCAGCTCCGGGTGAGTCCAAGGAAAACGGAGAACAAAGCGATGCAGCGGAATCTCGGGAAAGTGGGGCGTGATGGCACGCCCAAGGCTGCGAGCCACTGATCGCGACCGTTCGCCAGCCGAAATTGTGAGGAGACACCATGGACGACTTCAGGCTGCTCATTGACCTGCACAAGCACGGGAACCGTCAAGGCCCCGGCAGCGACACCGAAACCCTCAAGGCGATGTCCTTGGCAGGGATCGACCCGCACAAGCCGCTGAAGATCGCCGATGTCGGATGCGGGACTGGAGCATCGGCGATCTTGCTTGCCAACCATTTGAATGCTCGGATCACGGCGATTGACTTTCTCCCGGACTTTCTGGACGTCCTGAACGCGCGGGCGAACCAGGCCGGTGTCACCGAAAAAATCACGACACATGCCTGCTCGATGGACGCCCTTCCTTTTGCTGAGGATGAGCTGGATGTGATCTGGTCCGAAGGCGCGATCTACAATATTGGGTTTGAAAAAGGTGTCTCTGACTGGCGGCGATGCTTGAAGCCGGGCGGTCTTCTTGTCGCCTCCGAAATCACGTGGATCACCGAGACCCGACCATCGGAACTCGAAAACTATTGGAACATCCAGTATCCAGAAATCGGCGTGGGCTCCACCAAAATCCGGGTGCTCGAAAACCATGGCTATGCACCGCTGGGGTACTTTGTCCTTCCCGAACAGTGTTGGTTGGATGAATATTATCGCCCCATGGAGGCTCGATTCGAAGAGTTCCTGAACGCGAATGGAAACAGCGAAGAGGCCCGTGAGGTCGTGGCTGCAGAGCAACGCGAGATCGAACTCTACGAAACCTACAAAGCACATTTCAGCTACGGCATGTACATCGCCAGAAAACGATAGCGTGACGGGCGTTCTGCCGGCGGACGCTTCACTCGGCCACGGTCATGGTCGACAGGCGGCAGGCCAGATAGGATTTCGGCCATGTCAATCGCTGCCGCCGATGCCGTCGCAGGAAGCACGTCGCCCCGCCGGCGGATGAAGCGCCGCCGGACTGTCGGTGACCTGGTCACGCAGTTGGTGCTGCCCGTGGTCGCCCTCCTCCTCCTGGCCTTCGCCGGGTGGTATGTCTGGTCAACGCGGCGGGTGTCCCGCGACCCGCCTCCGCCGATCCAGCCGGCGCGGAGCCCGTTTCCCGACGCCGTGGCCGCCGCCGGAGTGGTCGAGGCCCAGACCGAGAATATCGCCGTCGGCTCGGCGACCCCGGGCGTGGTCGTGCAGGTGCATGTGAAGGTGGGCGACGAGGTGACGCCCGGCACGCCACTCTTTCGGCTCGATGACCGAGATCTGCTCGCCGGGCTCGCCGTCCGACGGGCGGCGCTCGCCACGACCAGGAGCGAACTGACGCGACTGGAGGCCGAGCCCAGGAAGGAGAAGGTGCCGGTGCTCATCGCCCAGGTGAACGAAGCCAAGGCCGCCGTGGCTCGCGAGACCGACGCGCTCAAGCGGGCCGAAGATACGTTTGCCCGCAAGGTGACGACCGAGCAGGAGTTGATCGCCCGCCGCGAGGCGCTCGCCGCCGCCCAGGCCAACCTCGAGCGAACAGAGGCCGATCTCAATCTCCTCAAGGCCGGGGCGTGGGAATACGACCGCGATATCGCCCGGGCGGGCGTGGGCCGGGCCGAGGCCGAGGTGGCGAAGATCGAGACCGAGCTCGATCGGCTCATCGTGCGCGCCTTGGTGGCCGGTCAGGTGCTCCAGGTGAACGTGCGGCCCGGCGAATATGTCGGCGCGCCCCCGGGGCAGCCGTTGATCGTGCTGGGCAACATCGAGAAGCTGCATGTGCGGGTTGACATCGATGAGTTTGATATCGCGCGGTTTACCGAGACTGCCAAGGCTACCGCCGTGCCGCGCGGCAGCCTCCAGGAGCGGTATCCGCTGGAGTTTGTTCGCGTGGAGCCTTTAGTGGTCCCCAAGAAGTCGCTCACCGGCGACGATACCGAGCGGGTCGATACCAGGGTTCTCCAGGTCATCTATTCCTGCGATCCTTCCGGCCGGCCGCCTCTTTTCGTCGGCCAACAGGTCGAGGTCTACCTCGAGGCGGCCTCGGCTTCCGCAGTCGGCCCCTGACATTTTCGCATACACGTGGCGAAAAACGTCTTGCCCCTGTCGGCTACTGCTGAAACACTCTCGCCGCCCCGATACGTTTCCCGGTGGTGCGGCGCATGCAGCAGAGAGCTCGACCCAGGGTGTGCCACGGCCTCGCCGTGATCGCGATCCTGCTCTGCGCGGTCTCGCCAACTGCTGCGCGGGCTGACGATGCGGGCCGCAATGGCTCTCTGTTTCTGGCCGGCCACAACGGGGAGCGGCTGTGGAAGCAGACGCTGGCCACCGTGGGGGCAGACTGGCCGATCGTGCGGGCTGAGCCGCCTGACTTTTTGGGCACGCCCCCGCGGCCGGGCCTGATCGAATCGGCATGGGTCGAGCCTTCAGCGGCCGGCAACGGCGCGGCCCCCTGGCCGCCCCAGCGGCAGCGGGTGGTGGTGCGGGTGGTGCCCGCTCCCGATGGCGCCTGGATCGATGCCGCCGTGCAGACGCAATCGCTTTCGGGGCTCGAGTCGGAGAGCGGGCTTTCCCTGCTCGCCGGCTGGCAGACCGACTCGGCCGGCGTCTCTGAAGACATCACCGTGAAGCTGGCCGCCCAGTTGGCACCGGCGGAGAGCCCGGCCTTTTCGTTGCCGATGCCAGCGACGGATTCGTTTTCCGGCCAGCCGCTCCCCCTGCCTCCGGTCGATGAGCGGCCGTGGGTGGGCAGTCGCTACCCCCGCGCCTCGCGGGCCTGGCACCAGGTTGCCCGCGACTATCGCAACTTCTATGCCTGCGACAGCCTGACCTGCCTCGCCGGGGCCCTTGGCGCCGGGGCGATCATGGCCAACACCGGCTTCGATCAGACCATGCAGGATGCCTGGATGACGGGTGTCGATCCGACGGGCCTGGGAACGTTTTTCTCCGGCTGCAAGGATATCGGCGAGGGCCGCTACTCGCTCCCGATCTTCGGTGCCGCTTATGCCACCGGGCTCGTCTTTGAAAATTCACCGGTGGCCGACGTGGTGGGGGAATGGGGCGGCCGATCGCTGCGGATGTTTGTCGTGGGAGCCCCGCCCCTGTATGCCTTG
The DNA here is from genome assembly GCA_964477765.1 of uncultured Candidatus Kuenenia sp. Lineage (GTDB taxonomy): Bacteria > Planctomycetota > Planctomycetia > Pirellulales > UBA1268 > CACORA01. Next base: position 5,691 of record CAYZFV010000269.1, on the reverse strand, counting down.
CAGTGGGCGACCGGTGCCTCGCGGCCGAAGGACTACTCGGGCGGCAGCTATTGGGCGCCGTTCAACGACAACAATGGCGTGAGTGGCCATGCCTTCGTGGGCGCGATTCCATTTCTGGCCGCCGCCGACATGGTGGAGAGCCCGCTGCTCAAGGGCACGCTCTATGTTTGCTCCACGTTCGTCGGCTTCTCACGGATGACCGACCAGGCTCACTACCCATCCCAGGTGTTTCTCGGCTGGTATCTCGCCTGGGCCAGTTCGCGGGCCGTCAGCCAGACGCAGCTGCAGTTTGGCGGGCTCGAGGTGCGGGTGGTGCCGCTGCCCATGGCGGATCAGGGGGGGCTCGCCGTCGAAACGCGCTGGTGATTCACCCGGGCCTCGGCTACCCGCAGGATGCGAGGACCGACGCCACGATTCCAGGATCGATGTCGGCGACGAGTTCGACGTGGCCGATGCGGTCGGGCAGGATGAATCGCAGTTGGCCGGCGACCGACTTCTTGTCACGTGCCATGATGGCGAGCAGATCGTCGGTCGAACTGCCGAGTGAGGGAATCGTGCGGGGGAGTCCGCAGGCGGCCAGCAGGGCGTCTTGCCGGGCCACCACGTCGCTGCCGATGCGGCCGAGCCGGGCGGCGAGACGGGCGGCGCAGACCATGCCGATCGACACGGCCTCACCATGCAGAAGCGTGCCGTAGCCGGCGGCCGTCTCGAAGGCATGGGCAAACGTGTGGCCGTAGTTGAGCACGGCCCGCAGGCCGGTCTGTTCGCGTTCGTCCTCGGCGACCACACGGGCCTTGAGCGCGGCTGAACGCTCGACGGCCTCCAGGAGCGGCTGCGGTTCGCGGGCCACGAGCGCTGCGGCATGGCCCTCCAGCCACGTGAAGAATCCGGCGTCGAGGATCATGCCGTATTTCACCACCTCGGCGAGGCCGCTGATGAACTCACGGTCGGGCAGGGTGGCGAGGGTGTCGATGTCGGCGAAGACACCGCACGGCTGCCAGAAGCAGCCCACCAGGTTTTTCCCGGCGGCCAGATTGATGCCCGTCTTGCCGCCGATCGCGCTGTCGACCTGCGCGACGAGTGTGGTCGGCACCTGCCAGACCGGAAGCCCGCGGGCGAAGGTGGCGGCGATGAAGCCGGCCAGATCGCCCACCACGCCCCCGCCCACCGCGATCACATGGGTATGGCGATCGACAGCCTGCTCGGCCAGCGTCTCCCACAGCCGGCCGGCTTCGGCCAGCGACTTCGAGGTTTCGCCGGAGGGAACGACGATCGTGGCGGTGTGGATGTCGGCAGCGTTGAGGGCGGACTCGACTCGCGCCGCCACGGCTGCCACGGCGGCATCACTGATCACGACGGCCCGGCGGCCTGCGACACGAGCGACGGCATTGCCGACCTCGCCGACGACACCGCGGCCGATCAGGATGTCGTAGGACCGGTCGACTCCGGCATCACCAGCGAGGTGGACATGGATCGTGGGCACGGTCAGGCCACGCTCACCCGTTCGAGGTCGGCGGGCGTGACGGTGATCACGCGGGCAAAGCCCGTATGCTGGCGGACATAGTCAAGGTCGGCCGCCTCGGCCGGGCTGGCGTGAAGCAAGGCTTCCACGCGGGCCTTGTCGGCCAGTGACCAGTCTTCGTAGTCATCGGGCCACAGGGTGTGGTGCTCGACGACGAGCGCTTCGCGATACGGGTCGAGGGCGTTGGGCATCGGTGGACAGGCTCCAAAAGTGATCAGGAATTGATCGGTGGTCCGGGTCCGACAGAGACCGCCGGTGTGGTCGGCCCGGAATCTGGAGTATACATGCAGCATGGTGTCTGCACCGGCCACTTCCGCGTTTCGCCCCGGCTCGCTGCTCGTCGTTGCCATCCTGCTGCTGGGCTTCTTGGCCGCGACGGTGGCGATCTCGTATCAGCGGCTGCAGACCGACCGGTGCCTCAATTTTTACGGGCCCGAGGCGGCGCGGCGGGTCGCGAAGGCACCGCGGGTCGAATTGTGGCGGCTCGCCCCGACCGGCCGCCCGGGCCAACTCGCCGCCACCAGCCGACACGATGTGTCTGCCGCCAAGGGGATCGTGCACCTGCGGCGGGGGCTGGTCGAGGACGCCGGTTTCCGTTGGCGGGAGGCCGGCACGGGGGGGCGGCTGCCCGAGGATGCCTGGGACTATGCCCTCGTGTTCAGTGACCCCGCCGCGGACGGGCGCACGACGATCGTGCTTGATCTCGCGGCCGACGCAGGCTGGCTGGCGGTGCAGGGGCAGCCGGGACGGGCGGCCCTCGGCCGCCTCGGCCGGGGGCTCGAGGAATGGATCGCGGCCACGGTTCCGCCGGAGCTGCCGGCGGAATCCCGGTGAAATCGGCCTGTTGCCGGCCGGGGCCGCCTCCTATCCTCTCCGGCATGCGCGCCATCGCCGTTGCCAATCAGAAGGGCGGGGTCGGCAAGACCACCACCTCCGTGAACCTCGCCGTGGGCCTGGCCCGAGCGGGCCGCCGCGTGCTGCTGATCGATCTCGATTCCCAGGCCCATGCCACGTTGCACGTGGGCGTGATGCCGGGCTCCCATCCACTCTCCGCCTACGACGTGTTGGTCGGTGGTGAATCGCTCGAAGCCGCCACCGTCGCCGCGGGTGACAACCTGTGGGTCGTGCCGGCCCACATCGATCTCTCGGCCGTCGAGATGGCGCTGGCTGGCACCGCCGGCCGTGAATCGATCCTCACCCGACGGATCGCCGCCGATCCCCGATGCTCGGGAATCGCTCCCGACGCCTACGACTATCTCGTGATCGACTGCCCGCCCTCGCTCGGCCTGCTGTCGCTCAACGCGATGGCCGCGGTCGACGATGTGGTGTTGCCGCTCCAGCCCCACTTTCTGGCGCTGCATGGCCTGAGCAAGCTGCTGGAAACGATCGAGATGGTCGCCGATCACGTCAATCCACGGCTCAAGCTCCTTGGCGTCGTGCTCTGCATGTTTGAAGCGGGCACCCGGCTGGCTGCCGAAATAGGTCGCGACGTCGAGGCCTTCTTCGCCTCGGCTGCCGAGCGGCATCCGGCATGGGGGCAGGCGCGGCTCTTCACGACGCGGATTCGCCGCAACATCCGGCTGGCCGAGGCTCCAAGCTTCGGGCAGGCGATCTTCGACTACGCCGCCGACTCCAACGGAGCCGAGGACTACGCCGCGCTGGCGGCGGAGGTCGACTGGCTGGTGGCGGCCGGCCGTGATCCGGCCCGCCGTGCGGCCTGAAGCGTGGCGGGGAGGAAGGCCTCTTCGCCAACGCTCGTGCCATGCAGTTCAGGCATCCACCAATACGACGAAGCGCATGGATCGACCCCGGTCAGGATGCCGGTGTGGTCGAAGTCTTCAGCCGAGAGAAAGCGGGCTGGCGATTGGGGGGGCATCATCGAATCAGGCATGGGCTCAAAGCGGCTGAAGATCAACAAAAGGCGTTGGGAGTCGAGAACGGTCGAGCGGTCATGGCAGCAGCGCCAGAGTGTGTTTCGGAAGGCGGCCGGGCGGGAGGCCACTTTTGCGAAAATGTTCTGGTCGCTCCAAGATTGTGCTTTGCAAAAGATGGGCGGGCAAATCGGCCGGTAAAAATGTTGGGCGCCCCTCGTCTTCGGTAATTTCCGCGGATTTCGTATCTTCTTGGCAGATCCGGGACCTTCCGGGAGCATCCCACGCCATGACACCTCTCCTGTACCTGTTGATCAGTTCGGCGGCTCGTCGGGCCATGCTGCTGCTCGTCGTTGCAGTCGCAGTGGTGCGGGCGGCTGTCGCCGCGCCGCCATCGGGCTATCGCGAGCTTGCCCCGGGAGCTCTGACCGTGATTCCGGCCGACACGGCCGCCGAGGATACGGTGCGGCGGCGCGACCTGCAGGAGGTGACGGTGGGCCGCGCCGACATGGCATGGAGCCCGAAGCAGTCCCCCGAGGCGACCACGCTCGTGGAGCGGGCCAGGCAGCGGGATTTTCAGTTTGATGTGTGGTGTCTCGAATTCGCCTTCAAGATGCCACGGCTCATCGATGTGCCGGTGCCGGTCGAGGATGCCGCCGGGCGGCTTACGCTCCAGACCAAGCAGTGTTGGTATCTCGTCTATCGGGTGAAGAATGTCGGCTGGCGGCGCACGGTGATCGACCCCGGCAAGCGAACCGAGTTGACCGTCGAGACATTCGAGGCCCCGATCCGCTGGATGCCCCACTTCGTGCTCGAAAGTCACGAAGGGCTTTCGGATGACGAGGGCCTGACCGCGTACCGCGGCTACCTCGACCGCCTCGTCCCGGCGGCCATGCCGCTGATCCGTCGGCGGGAGGATCCCGCCCGCCGATTCCTCGACAGCGCCGCGATGGCCGAGCAGGAATTGGCGGCCGGTGAGGAACGGTGGGGCGTGGCCGTGTGGGAAGATGTCGATCCGCGGATCGATTATTTTTCGATCTATGTGCGGGGATTGACCAATGCCATCGATTGGAAGGTGCGCGAGGATCGTCGCGCCGACGCCCCGACGTCGCTCTCGCGCGACACGCTCAAGGCGTTGCGACTCGATTTCTGGCGTCCGGGTGATTCCCGGGACGAAGCCGAGGAGGAGATGAGCATCGGCTACGTCGGGATCTTCGAACGCATGACGCTGGGAACGGAAGTGCTCAAGGCCCTGCGGCGGCCGCAGCTCACCGCCTCCCGTCCGGTCGATGGCCTCTCCATGCTCAAGCTCGAGTGGGCCGATCTCATCGAGCCCGACGATCTTCCTGGCGGCAGACTCGTCCCGCTGACGAAACTGCTGCAGGCCGCGGCGGTGTTGCCGGTGGCTGAGCAGGCGGCCGCCATTCGCGCCGCCCTCGGGGATCTCGGCGTCGCCTATGTGGATGAACTGCTCGATCTGGTGCCGAACCAAAAAGACGTCTCACCCCTCGTGTCGCTGGCGGTGTTGGTCGACGGGGTTGCCAGGCTGCCAGGGGAGGCTGCGCGCCGGCAGAAGCTGGTCGACATGTTTGGGCCCGCCGCCCGTCGCGTCGACTGGCTGGCCCGCGAGACGATTCTTGCCCGACAGGCTGTGGCCCTCGACGCCGCGAATGTCGATCCGCGGGCACTTTCCGGGCTCGGGCCCCAGCAGGCCTTCGAAAGTGTGCATGAAAGGCTCCAGGAGATCCCCGACGCGGCCACCCGGCGGCGGCTCGTGGAGGGGCTCTTTGGCCCCCGGGGAGCCGCCCTCTATGCCGAGGCCACGAAACAGCATGAGGGCATTGACCATGCCTGGGTTTTCCGCTACGAAATCGAAGGAACAGCTCATTGACTGCAAGAGACGGTCTCTTCCCGAGCCGTTGGCACCGAGGATAAAGCGATGGCTCATAAAAAGGGACAGGGTTCCAGCCGCAACGGTCGTGACTCCAATGCGCAGCGGCGGGGTGTGAAGAAGTTTGCCGGGGAAAAAGTGGTCGCCGGCAATATCCTCGTCCGGCAGGTGGGCACGAAGTTTCATCCCGGCCGCAATGTCGGCATGGGCACCGACTACACCCTTTTTGCCCTCGTCGATGGCGTCGTCGGTTTTGACCGTGAGGGTCGCCGCATCAACGTCATCGCCTGACGTGTGCCGACGTCTCGAGCATCGTTTCTTTTCCCCACCGAGCCTGACTGAGCGGATCGTGTGTTTGTCGACCGCGTGCAGATCGAGGTGATGGCTGGCAACGGTGGCCGTGGTTG
>CAYZFV010000268.1:0-3734 GCA_964477765.1 uncultured Candidatus Kuenenia sp. | reverse complement strand
CTCGGTGTAGGGGACCTGGACCGTGTAGGTCGAGGTCTTCTCTTCCTGCTTCGGCACCATGACGGTGTAGGTGGAGGTCTTCTCCTCCTGCACCGGCACCATCACCGTGTAGGTCTGCTCGACCGACTCGGTGTACGGAACCTGGACGGTGTACTCGGCCGTCTTGGTTTCCGTCACGTTCTTGTTAACCGTGTAGTTCACGGTCTTGGTCCGAGTCTCAGGAACCTGCACGGTGACCATGCGGGTCTTCGTCTCGGTCCGCGGAACGCGCTTGTTGACCGTGTAGGTCCGCTCACGCGTCTCGGTGGTGTACTCCGTGCAGGTGACCGTCTTCATCTCGGTCACGTACTGCCGCTGGTACACCGTGCGGGTGCCACACGCACCCGCATCACCACAACCACCACAGGCACCGCCGCTGACGACGGAGCCTTCGCACCCACCGGCGCACTCACCGCAGTCGGCAGCCCACGTGCTGGTGCACATGGCGACGACGGCGAAGGCCGGCAGGAGGCAAGACATCACTTTGCGAATCACGCAAACCTCCAGGGAAAGGAAACAGGAAGAAAAGACTCGAGCAGGTTTTTCTCGAACGCGCCCGAACTTCGGTCGGTCGAAGAGACCCTTCTCTTACGACGACCGAACGCTTCGGCCGCCTGATAAGATGGATAGGTTACGTTGAGAAATCGGGCTTTCAAGGGATCGGCTGGGTTTTTCCCCTCCCCGGTGATGGGGACTCGCTTCGCAGGAAAAAAGGCACTCGAAAAGACGGTTTTTTCGACTTTTTTCCGCGCGTCTCTCCGCTCGCGAGAACCGGACAGCCCGCCTCGTGAGAAATCCTGCGCAATTCTCACGAAAATTCGGCCCCCAATCTCAGCGAGATGGGTGCCTATCAACCACCGCGGGGGGCGAAGAATGCTCCGACCGCCTTCGACAAGAGCCACAGCGTGCCGACGGGCAGCACGATCGTCGAAATGGTGAAGTAGATCGCGAGATTGACGATCGATTCCGTAACGCCGGCGAGAGACTCGTAGAGCTGCTGGGCCCGCTCACCGACCGCATTGACGGGGTTGTAGCGTTCATACCAGGGCTTCTCCGCACCCGCCGCCTCAGCCTGTTCGAGCCGCTCGGTTGTCGCCTCGACCGCCGTCGACGCCTCCTGATAACCGCTCTCCAAAAACTGCTCGGCGATCACCGCATCGATCCAGGCCGCGGCCGGAATCGCCAGCCGCGAGAAGACCGCCACCGCGAAAAGCCGCCGGCCCCAGGCCATCAGGGTGGTCTGCGTGACCCCCCGCGTGGCCACCGCGAGGCCGAGCGCGACCAGCGACGGCAGAAACAGCCACCAGCCCAGCGATCGCCCCATCCGCATGCCGAGCTGCTGCACTCCCAGCGCGGTCGTGCTGGTCAAGAGCAAGGAGGCGTATTGCTCGACGATGTCGTTCACCGGATCCAGCGCCTGCCCGATGCCGATGCTGCCGCCCGGCCCGAAGCTGAAGCTGATCTCTGAGCTTTGGGCGAGCGAGATGGCGCTATCGAGCCCCCGTGTCGCGGCGAGCGCACCGAGCGTTCGTTTGAACGACGCATCGAGCGCGTCACCGCCGGTCGAGTCGACCAGCGGCGCCAGCAGGGTTGCCAGAAGTGCCAGACCCGCGTGGATCACCAGCCCCGCCGCCGGCATGCGCAGCCGGTCGGGCAGCCAGGGCAGCCAGTCACCCGACCAGATTTTTGCCAAAGTGTCTCGGTGATCATTCATCGGAGGTCCTCGACTCGGCTCACCTGAGGCTATCCGACGTTATGCCTCCACGGCTAGACTTCCGTGGGGCATATGAGGAGGGCTTCGCCATGGATACGATCCGTGATCTGCTTCAGGAAAAACGCTATCGCCCGCTCTGCATCACCCACCCCGGCGTGACGGTGCTCGAGGCCACCCAGCTGATGAACGACGAGCGGATCGGATCGCTACTCGTCATGCACGGCCCTCGGCTGGTCGGTATCTTCACCGAGCGGGACGTGCTCCGTCGCGTCGTGGCCGAAGGCCGCAATCCGGAAATCACCCTCGTGGCCGAGGTGATGACCGATGACCTCGTCTGCTGCGGGCCCGACACGCCCATCGACGACGTGGCCGACACGATGCGGCGGCTGCGGATCCGCCACATGCCCGTGGTGACGGATGCCGGCTCGGTGGAGAGCCTGGTGTCACTGGGCGACATCAACGCCCACCGCTTCAACCATGCCGAGGCCGACCTTCATCAGGTCGAAGACTACATCCACCGCCGGGCCTGACTCGGCAAATTGCCGGGGTGGTTTCCTCGGCGGCGACCAGCCTTTATCGTATCGGTCCCCTTCTGAAAGGAGTATCGACGATGAATATGCGTGGTCTTTGGGTTGCTCTCGTGGCCGGCTTGACGCTCCAGGCGGCCCATGCAGACGTGTCGCTCAACAACATGTTTGGCGACCACATGGTGCTCCAACAGGGCATCAAAAACAAAGTCTGGGGCAAGGCCGATCCGGGCGAGCAGGTGACGGTGATGCTCGCGAACCAGTCGCACACCTCGACCGCCGCCGCCGATGGCTCCTGGCATGTCTTCCTCGATCCAGTGCAGGAATATGGCGGCCCGCATGTGCTCACCGTGAAGGGCAAAAACACGCTCACGTTCAGCGACGTGCTCATCGGTGAGGTGTGGGTCTGCTCCGGCCAGTCCAACATGCAGTGGAGCGTCAACCAGGCCAACGACCCCGACCTCGAGAAGGCGACGGCGAAGTATCCCACGATTCGGCTCATCTCGGTGCCACAGGTCGGCACGCAGGAGCCGCAGTGGAACTTCAACGGACAGTGGCAGGTCTGCTCGCCGGGGACCGTCGGCGACTTCTCTGCCGTCGGCTACTTCTTCGGCCGACAGCTGCATCAGACGCTCGGCGTGCCGGTCGGCCTGATCGACAACGCCTGGGGCGGCAGCGCGGCCGACGCGTGGGTGAAACGGGAGAAAATCGCGGCCCACCCCACACTCAAGGGGATTCATGACAGATGGGTGAAGATGGAAGAATCGCTGCCGACCGCGATGGCTGACTTCGAAAAGAAGCTGGAGGCGCACAAGGCCGCGGCTGCCCAGGCGAAGGCCGAGGGGAAGCCGGTGCCGCGGCCGCCGCAGAGCCCCGACGGGCAGATGAAGGGCAATGCTCGGCCCGGCAACATTCATTCGGGCGTGCTCACGCCGTCGATCGGCTACGGCATCAAAGGGGCGATCTGGTATCAGGGGGAAAGCAACACCGGCCGCGCCTACCAATACCGCGAACTCTTTCCCTTCATGATCGCCTCGTGGCGGGAAGAGTGGGGCCTTGGCGACTTCCCCTTCTACTGGGTGCAGCTGGCCGACTTCAAAGCGGAAAAGACCGAGCCGGCCGAGAGCGACTGGGCCGAGCTGCGTGAGGCCCAGACGATGACGATGAAGGCCCTGCCCAACACCGGCGAGGCGGTGATCATCGACCTCGGCGAGGGCAAAGACATCCATCCCAAAAACAAGCAGGGCGTGGCCCTGCGGCTGGCCCGCTGGGCGCTCGCCGAAACCTACAAGGTGCCGGGGATCGTCTGCCGCAGCCCGCTCTATCAAACGATGGAAAAGCAGGGCTCCAAGATCGTGCTGGCGTTTGACAACGTCGAGCCGAAGGCGGGCGCTTGGCGGCCGTTTGACGTGGCCGAACCGTTTGGCTTCACGATCGCCGGAGAGGACAAAAAG
>CAYZFV010000267.1:0-8332 GCA_964477765.1 uncultured Candidatus Kuenenia sp. | reverse complement strand
TGGTTGAGGTTGCGGGCCTCCTCCATCGAGTATTCGATCACCTTCTTGGCCCGCGGGGTTTGTGGCAGTTTGCCCATCGTCACCATGTCGGGGCCGCTCTGTACGAGCTTCTCCACCTCCATGCGGATCTTCCGCAGGTCGATGTCGAGGTTTTTGAGCACGTTGGCGGCCACGCCGCTGCCCTCCTTGATGAGACCAAGAAGGACGTGCTCGGTGCCGATGTACTCGTGGTTGAACCGCTGGGCCTCCTGATTGGCCAGCTGCATCACCTTGCGAGCCCGGTCTGTAAAACGCTCGTACATGACGAAATTCCCTGGTGTGTGCGGGCGGGCCATGCCATTCCGGCAGACTTCCCATCCCTCGTCCTAACCTGTGCAAACGGTACGCCAAACGCGATGCCAGATTCTAGGGAAGGAGGCCATAAATGTCTCTTTCCGCACGCTGCGTCCGCGATTTCGGCAGATTCCGACCGAGCCGGGGCGATGCGGTCAGGCCGCCTTTTCAGTGGACGCTTCGGCGGAGCCGCCAGCGGCGATGGGGATCACGGCGTCGTGGGGCTGCTGATCGGACGGATCATCGCGGCTCGGGTGCTCGAGCAGCACGCGTTCACGGGCGATCGCCGCCTGCCACGGAGCCCCCGAATCGCTGCGGGAGAGTTGTTCAAGGGCCTGCTTGGCTTCGGCGGTGCGGCCCACCCGCCGGAGCAGCGTGGCCAAAAGCAGTTGGGCTTCGCCATCGGTGGGAGCGAGGGCGAGCGCGGCCTTGAGCCTCGTTTCGGCCGTGAGCCAATCGCGGGCCAGGTAGGCATCGCGGGCCTTCACAAAGAGCGTATCGACGGCGGCGTCGGGCTCCCGGGAAATCGGTGCCGGAAACGACGAGGCGGCTGATGCCGTCGCGACGATCCAGACCGCAATCGCGGCCGCCCAGATCCCGATCGAGACCTGCAGATCGACCAGCTCCGACCAGATCCAGGTGGTCACGATCGCCATGTCGAGAAGCACCGCGAAGGCCAGCGCCAGGATCAGGCCGCCGACGCTGCCGCGCAGCCAGAGCCACGGCAGGCCGGGCCAGACGAGCGTGAGCGAGCGGGCCAATCCCATTGCGACATCCCTGCGGGGGGCGGGAGTGTAGGGATCGCCAGCCATTTTTCCAAGGCGTTTCCCGGCTACAACAGAAGCATGGAGCCGACAAAAAATGAGTTCGACGACGCCGTCGCCGGCGGCCGCCCCGTCATGCATGCCGGCGGCTGGCGGGCCCTCGACGCCTCGGCCAACCGGGCTGGTGAGGCGCTGCGGGTCATCGAGGACACCCTGCGGTTCATGCTCGACGATCCGTTTCTGACGCAACACGCGAAAGATCTTCGGCACGATCTCACCGCGCTGCTTGCGCGGGACGATCTGCAGCACCGCATCATGATTCGGGACGTGGCTGGCGACGTGGGGGCCGGTTCCCGGGCGGCTACGGCGCTCGGCCGCTCGTCATCAGCAGATCTCGTGGCGGCCAACGCGGCCCGGGCGGCCCAGGCACTCCGCAGCCTCGAGGAGTGCGCGGGTCTGGTCGCGCCGGCGGCCGTGGGTGGTTTCGAGCAGTTGCGGTATCGGCTCTACACGCTCGAGCGGGCGGCAAGCGGTGCGGCGCGGGCGGCCGACAGGCTCGCCGGCATCAGCCTCTGCGTGCTCGTCGATGGCGGCAAAGATCAGGCGGGTTTCACGGGGCTCGTCGATTCGCTCTTCGCGGCCGGCGTGCGAATGATCCAGCTTCGCGACAAGACGCTGCCGGTGCCGCTGCTTGTCGCCCGGGCGCGGGCCGCGGTCGAGATCGCCCGTCGGATCGCCCACGAGCAGGGCGAGCGGCCGTTGGTCATCGTCAACGATCGGGCTGACGTGGCGGCGGCGGTCGGTGCCGATGGTGTGCATACCGGCGCCGACGATCTGCCGACGCCATTGGTGCGTCGCGTGGTCGGCCCGCAGGCCGTGAGCGGTCGCACGGCGCATTCTTTGGCCGAGGCCGAAGCGGCCGTCTTGCAAGGGGCCGACTATCTCGGCGTGGGGCCCTGCTTTCCGACCGCGACGAAGCAGTTCGGCTCGTTTGCGACCGAAGAGTTTCTGAGAGGCGTGGCCACGAAGATCGGCCTGCCGGCCTTCGCGATCGGCGGCATCACGCTCGAGCGACTGCCCGAACTGATGCCGCTGGGGATTCGCCGCGTCGCCGTGGCCTCCGCGGTCACACAGGCCGCCGACCCCGCGGCAGCCGCCCGCGGTTTCCTCGAACGGCTCGCGGAATAGTCCGCCCTCACGGCCTCAGCCAATCGAGCCCACCGGCCCCGGGTAGGCCACTTCCTCGAGCCGGCCCGTGTCGACATCGTAAATAAAGCCGCGGACGGTGACCGCATCGGGCCCCGTTGTCGGAAGCCAAGGATGCGAATGGATGGCCGCCATGCCGCGTCGGACGTCCCAGGAAAGCCGCTCGATATTGGTGGCGCTCCGGGGCGCGCCGGGCGGCTCGGGGGCACCTCGAAAAGCATGGAAGGCGGGCGGGCTTGCCGAGGAGCAGCCGCAGGGCATGAAGGCCCGGCCGGTGGCTTGGGAGAGAAGGCCCGCGGCAGCGGAATCACCCTCGAGGCCGGCCTTCAACAGGTCGTCGGTAAAGGCAAGCATGCCACATTTCGTGTGATGGATGAGCACGATCTCGTTGGTGTTGAGAAGGTGATGCGAGATGATCAGGCAGCGGATGACGTCATCGGTCACCACGCCCCCGGCATTCCGAATGATGTGGGCGTCTCCGGTCTGGATGCCGAGGAGATCCTCGACATCGAGCCGGGCGTCCATGCAGGCCACGACAGCGAGTCGCCGGGCGGGCGAAATGGGCTGCCTGCCCGGGTGCTTTGGCCGGTGGAGTTCTTCTCCGGCGGCGTAGCGGGCATTCTGCTCGAGGCAGGTGTCGGTGATGGTTGCCATCGGGGCTTCCCCTCCACAATTGAGTGAAAATCGGACCGTGATATCGACGAATCAAACGTGCGGGTGCTGGAGATACTGTGTTCCACCCCTGAAGGCTGGAGCCGGTCAAAGGGCAGGAGGAGCCTCCGCGGCGGAATCCTTGAGCACCGCGAGGATCGTGCGCGCCATATCGGCCTCGTCGCGGCTGCGGTATCCCACCCAGACCCGCTGCACACGGCCGTCGGTGCCGATCAGGTAGGTCGTGGGCAGGGAGCCAAAGCCATATTGCTCGGCGAAGAGAGTCTGCAGGGCGGAGTCGGGGTCGATCCAGGCGTCGAGGTCGATCCGCTGGCCAGCCAGAAAGCGGGATACATACGGAGCGAGTTCATCAGGCTCCTGCTGATCGCAGGCGACGGCGATCAGCTGAAACCGCGGTTCTTCGGCCAGCCTGTTCGCGAGCCGCGCGAGCCCCGGCAGTTCGCGCCGGCAGGGGGGGCACCAGGTGGCCCAGAAGTTGAGGAGCGTGATCCTGCCCGCGAGTTCCGGAATGGCCCGCGCTGGATCGGCCACCGACACCAATGGCAACGGGCCGACGCTCCGGCCGATGGCCGGGTGGGGAGCCACCTGATCGCTGCAGCCCGAGCCCGAGAAGAACAGGGCGACGATGAGGGCGACGGCGTGGAGGCGAGGTATCATGAGAGCGGAAGGTCCGTGGTCGGACGTGGCATCTGGAAGGCGGAAAAGAAAGTGTACGAAGTTGAAATGAAGTTTCCTGCCGGAGATCCGGCTGGATTGGAGCAGAAACTCGTCGGGCTGGCGGCCCGGTTTGGCGATCCCCTCGAGCAGATCGATCGGTATTTCGCCCATCCGGCCCGGGATTTCGCCAAGACCGACGAGGCGCTCCGCCTGCGGCGGGTAGGGGGCGATGTGGCCATCACCTGGAAGGGGCCGCGGATCGATACGGCCACGAAGACCCGTCGCGAGATCGAACTGCCACTGGCCGCGGTCGGTCCGGCCGGCAGCCGGACGATTCAGGACTGGACCGAACTCCTCGAGTCGCTCGGGTTTCGACAGGTGCTGGAAGTGGCCAAGCGGCGGCGGCCGGCCCGTGTGCCCTGGCATGGCAGCGACGTCGATGTGGCGATCGACAGCGTGGCTGGCCTCGGGGAGTTTGTCGAATTGGAACTCCAGGCCCGGCAGGGGGAGGTGCCGCAGGCACGCAGCGTCATCGAGTCGCTGGCGGCCGAACTCGGCTGCGGCGAACAGGAGCGGCGGAGTTACCTCGAATTGCTTCTGGCGAAGCGACCGATCGTGCGGTGATCTGTCCTACGTGAGGACGTGATTGCGTTCATCGAGCACGATCACGGCCGGCTTGTGCGCCTTCGCGGCATCGTCGTCGAGCCAGGTAAACGACATGATCGTGAGACGGTCGCCAGGCTGGCCGAGGTGGGCGGTGGCGCCGTTGAGTTCGATCACGCCTGATCCGGCAGCTCCGTAGATCACGTAGGTTTCAAACCGCTCGCCATTGGCAAGATTGCCGACCAGGATTCGTTCATAGGGCAGCAGGCCGACTCGCTCGGCGAGATCGGCGGCGATCGTCAGGCTCCCCTCGTAGTCGACCGAGGCACCCGTCACCGCGGCGCGGTGAATCTTCGACTTGAGCAGGCAGGTCATCATCGGCAGTGGCAGGTCTCACGGGAGCGGACGAAAAACGGCCGACACCGGGGCCGGTACGGCAAGCGTCCGATTCGTGAAGTTTAGCATGCCGGTTTGAGGATCGATCGAGAAGATCGCGACGCTATTGGAGTTCTGCCCCTCGGTGAGGAGATGCCTGCCGTCGGGGGCGATCGCGAAGTGGCGGGGGGTCTGCACCTGAGCCGGCACCGCTGCCTGGAACGAGAGTTTGCCGGTCTCGGTATCGATGCCGTAGACCGCGATCGTGTCGTGTCCCCGGTTCGACGCGTAGAGGAAGCGGCCCGACGGATGCACGGCGATCTCGGCACAGGAAAAGCCGGTTCGGTCGGAGACATCCTCGGGCAGGGTGGAAAGTGATTGGATCGGAGTGAGTGTGCCGGCCTGCGGGTCGAAGTCGAAGGCCGTCACCGTGAGATCAAGTTCATTGACGCAGAAGGCATGCCTGCCGCCGGGGTGCAGCGCGAAATGCCGCGGGCCGGCCGCGGCCTTTACCGAGCCCGAGCCGTGCGGGCGAATCGTGGCCTGATCGGTGTCGAGGGCATAGACCAGCACCTCGTCGAGGCCGAGGTCACAGACAAAGGCAAAGCGGCCGTCGGCGGCGATGTCGGCCGAATGGCCGTGAGGCTTTTCCTGCCGCCGGACATCGATGCCGGCCTCACCGGCCCGATCGTACGCATGCTGAATGAAGCCGCCCGGTTCGCCGGTGACGACCGGCTCGAGACTGCCATCGGCAGCCAGCCCCAGGCAGATCGTACTGCCGCCACCGTAGTTGGCGGCGACCACCACCTTGCCGGAACGATCGACCGACAGATGGCAGGGACCGCTCCCGCCCGAGGATTGGTGGTTGAGCAGGGTGAGATGACCGGTGGCGGGATCGATCGCATACGCCATCACCGCCCCGGCCGGCTTGCCATCGGGGCCCGGCGCTTCGGAGACGGCATACAGCACCGGCAGCGTGGGGTGCAGGGCGAGGAACGAGGGGTTCTTCGCGGCGGCTGCCACCTCGGGCTCGGAAAGCCTGCCGCTGGCCGCATCGAACCGAGATACGTAGATGCCCTCGCTGCCGGTCTTCTGGTTGGTGTAGGTGCCGAACCAGACGAAGTGCGTGGCCGGGTCGGCCGCATGAACGGAGGCCGCGGCCGTCGTCAGGGTGAGACACGCGAGGGCGACGGCACCGCGGGCCACCATGGCAACGACGTCACGCCGGGAATACACACTGATGGAAAAACGCACCTCAACACCTCATGCTGCGGGGGTCATGAACGCGAGCCCGAGGCAGCATCCTACCCCCGTCGAGAACGCATGCAACGAGCCTGGTCGCGGCGCGGAAGTGGCCGCCCGGTGGGAAACCCACAACATGCTCTGCTTCGTGGTGTACCAGGTCGTGGTCCGCGTCGGGTGGATCTTCAAGACCGAGACGGTGATCATGCCGGCCGTGCTCGATGCCGTCGCCGATTCGGGCCTGCTCCGCGGCCTGCTGCCGGTCTTCAACCGTGGGGGCCAGAGCCTGCCGCCGCTGGCAGCCGCGGGACCCTTGGGCCGGATGCGGACGCAAAAATGGGTGCTCATGGGAACCACGCTTCTGATGGCTGTGTGGTTTGCCGTGCTTGCCCTGGCGTGGGCACCGCTGCAGGCCGAATGGCCACACCTGCTGGCGGGGCTGTTTCTGGTGGTCTACGGACTCTTCGCCGCCTCCAATGGCCTCAATCAACTCGTTTCGGCATCGCTCCAGGGAAAGCTCATCGCTCCGGCGCGGCGGGGGCGGCTGATGCTCGTGAGCGTCACGATCGGCAGCGTGGTCGCGATTCTCGCCGCGGTGCTGCTGCTCGGGCCGTGGCTCGAGGAGCCGGGTGGATTTGCACGGATCTTCGGTGTCACGGCGGCCTGCTTTGCGGCTGGTGCGATCGTGCCCGTCTTCTTCGTCGAACCGGCCGGGAGTGAACCGGTTCGGTCCCGCTCCCAGGATGCCGCGGCATCCTTGTGCCGCCAGGCACGCGCCGGGTGGAACGAGTGGCGGATCATGCTCACGGTCGATCGGTCGCTCGTGCGGCTGTGCCTTGTCGCCGGCTGCTTCTCGGCGGTGCTCATGCTGTTTCCCCACTACCAGGCCTTCGCCCGCGATCGACTCGGGAGCCAGATCAGCAGCCTGCTCACCTGGGTCGTGGCGCAAAACGTGGCCACGGGTGTCGCCAGCCTCGTGGCAGGGCCGGTGGCCGATCGACGCGGCACGCGGATCGTGCTGATCTGGCTGGTGGCCCTGTCGAGCCTCACGCCGCTGATCGTGATCCTCCTCGCCGCACTTCCCCAGAGTACGGCGGTCGATCTCTTCTGGCTGGTGTATCTGCCGCTGGGGCTCAACCCGATCTCGCTCAAAATCTTCACCAACTATGCGCTCGAGCTGGCCCCGCGACCGGTCGAGCATCCGCGGTATGTGAGCATCGTGGGCGCGGCGCTGGCGGCGCCGTTTCTCCTGTCGCCATTGGTGGGCATGGCGGTGGACCGGATCGGCTTTCGGCCCGTCTTCGTCGCCGGAGCGGCCGTGATCGTGATCGGCGCGGCCCTGGCGACCGGCCTCCCGGAGCCGCGATCCGATCCCTCCGGAAACCGCCGGGACGACGCTTGAGCCAACGCCGTCGCAGCCACCGGGCTCGCGCCCGGTGCTTGCTGGGGCGGCGCATGATAAGCCGTCGCAGCCACCGGGCTCGCGCCCGGTGCTTGCTGGGGCGGCGCATGATAAGCCGTCAAGCGTGAGGCCTTCCTCACACAGCCGCCGGGCGCAAGCGTCCTTCCAAAAAGCCGCCCGGCGCAAGCCGGCGGGCTGACCCGCTATTCAGCTGTTGCCAGTGCCCAGCCGCTCACGTATCCTCACAATCCGAAAACCTAAGGTTTTCTCACTCGCCCCGAGGTGTTAATCATGAAAATGCGTTTTGCTGCCTGCGGAGCCCTGCTGGCCGTCTGCTTTTCGACTGCGATCGTCTCGGCCGCCGTCAAGGATCCCAAGGATGCCGCCTGCCCCGTGTCGGGCAAGAACTGCAATCCGGAGAAGCATGTCGCCTTTGATGGCGGGCAGGTCTACTTCTGTTGTGGTAACTGCGAGAAGGCCTTCGAGGCCGACTCTGCGAAGTTTGCCGCCAAGGCCCACCAGCAGATGGTCGTCACCGGTGAGCTGGTGCAGAAGGGCTGCCCCTTCAGCGGCGGTCCGGTGAAGCCCGGCACGCAGCTCGATATCGGCGGGGCCTCGGTCGGCTTCTGCTGCAACAACTGCAAGGGCAAGGTGGCGAAGGCCGGGCCCGACGAGCAGGTGAAGATGGTGTTTGGCAGCGTCGCCAAGGGCTTCGCCCCCAAAAAGTGACCGGGTTTTACCGGTCGGAACTGGCCTAGGGCGGCGGGCCGCCGAATGAAATACTCCACTTGGGCACCTCCGCCCGGGTGGAGTTTTTTGATGCGCGTCTTTCTCTCGGCCGGCGAGCCCTCGGGCGATCACCACGCCGCGCTGCTCGTGCGGGAGCTTCGCGAGCGCCGGCCGGACGTGGAGTGCGTCGGACTGGGCGGGCCGCAGATGGAGGCCGCCGGCTGCCGGCTCGTGGCCGACCTGACGCAGTTGGCGGTGATGTGGTTTCTGCGGGTGATCCTCTCGATCCACCGCTTCGTCGATCTGGCCCGGCGGGCCGAACGGAGCTTTCTCGACGCCCGGCCCGACA
>CAYZFV010000266.1:0-14490 GCA_964477765.1 uncultured Candidatus Kuenenia sp. | reverse complement strand
CCACGGCGCTGGCGCGGCATGCGGGGCCGCTCTCCCTCGATGGCCTCGCCGCACTCTCGCCGGCGGCGGCAGCGAAACTCGCCACCCACACCCGGTGGCTTTCGCTGACCGGCCTGGAGCATCTCCCCGCCGATGTCGCGGCCGCCCTCGCCCCCCATGCCGCTCCACTCCTCCTCGATGGGATCGCGTGGCTTCCCCCCGACACGGCCGCCGCGTTGGCCGCCTGCCGGGGGCCACTCTCGCTCGGGTCGCTCGTGACACTCTCACCACAATCGGCCACCGCCTTTCGCACCGGCCCGCAGACTCTCCTCCTCCCGTCCCTCGAAGAAATCACGATCCCCGTGGCCGAGAGTCTCGCCGCCCGCACCGGCCGTACCCTGATCACCGCGATCGAACCGGTCACGGTCGATGAGGCCAAGGCCCTCGCCGCGTCGGTCGGCCGGATCGATCTGCGGATCGCCCCCGAGACTGACCCCGAGGCCGCCGATATCCTGAGGCGATCCAAAGCCCTCGTCTTTGGTGCCGCCCCGCCTTCCCCTGTGGAGCAAACACCATGAGTGCCCCGTCCGCCATGTTTCCCCGCGGTGCCTTTGCCGCACTCGTCTTCATGGCCTGCCTCACAGGCGGTCGGGCGGCGCAAGGCCAGGCCGACATCAGCGTGGAACTCAATCACGTCCAGCGACTCAACGAGGAGGGGCGATGGCTCGAGGCGCTCGACGAGACGGGGCGGCTGATGCAGGGCATGGCGAAGCAGGTGCGTTCCCTCGGGCCGCTCTCCAACTCCTACTACACGTTTGCCGTGCTCCGGGCACGATTTGCCGTCTTGGCCGGTGACTTCGACGCCGCCGAGAAGGCGATCAAGGAGGCCGACGGCGTCGGCACCGACCTGGGGTTTCGCAGACTCTTGGCTGCGATGGCACCACCCGAAAAAGAAGGCGATGAGGATTCAAAGCAGCGGCGGCGGGAGTATGAAGTGGGCATCCTGCTACGGGATTTCGCGCTGGAGGATGCGCGGATGCTCCAGGCCCTTGAGGCCGGTGAACTGGACGAGGCCGAGGCGCTCGTGAATGCGAGTTTTCAAAAGCGACGAGCGGGTGGCGGCGCGGGACGGTTGTTGGCTGTTCGAGAGAAAAATGAACGCGCCGTCATCTCACCGCAGAAACTCGCCGCCGTCTCGACCTTCGAACCGAGTCGCCTGGCGGCGCTGCTCTACGTGCAAAAGCAGCAGATCTCGCGGGCCCGCTCCTACCTCCTCGATGCCGAGCGGGCGGCTGCAGCGGTGCTCAGCGACGCCTTCCCGGTCGATGATGACGGCCGACGGCTTGTGCCCGAATGGCCGACCGACGGGAGTAATCCGTCGCGCGACCAGCAGGAGGCCACCCGCCTTCGGGCGGCCGCCCGGCAACTCCGCGGCGTTGTCGAGGCCGCGGGCGGCAATCTGGAGTCTGCCGAGGCAGCCTTTGGCGAGGCGATCGACCTTTGGCAACGGGGCTATGGTCGGGAGCATCCGGAAACGCTGCCGGCGTTGCTCGGCAACGCCCGGTTGGCGATCGATCGGGCCGAGCAGGCAAAGGAACGGCGGGATGTGAAGACGGCGGCCTCACGGGCGAAGAAGGCAGAGCGGTTGCTGGGGACGGCGCGGCAACTGATGGAACCGGCGATCGCCTCGGCCTCACCCCAACAGGCCGCATGGCAGGAACTGACCGATCGAGCCGCGGCTCTCGATTCATCGTCGGCCGACATCTCCGCGCTGGAGACGGCGGAAAAGGCGGCCCGCGAGGCGCTCCGCTCGCTCTCCCGCTACAAGACCCCCGGTACGCCGGCCATCACCCGGCCCGCGACTGCGGAATAACCTCGGGGGCCGTGGAAGGCCGTTACGGGGTTGTGGCTTTCCCGGTGATTTCCAGCAGCAACACAGTGCCTGCTCCCGACACGGCCAGCCGACTGCCGTCGGGGCTGATCGCCCCGCACGCCCCGGAGGGAGCGGCCACCTGGAGGCGAGCCTGGATGGATGGCTGTGACTGCCCGGCGGCCCCCAGGTCGATCAAACAGAGGCCGCCATCGACCCTCCCCACCACGGCTCGCCGTCGCTCATTGTCGATGCCCACCATGGTCGGAGCACTTGCCGGAACCAGTTCGACCCGCCGGACGGCGGCATCGGACGAGACGGCCAGCAGCTGCGCCTCCATGGCAAACACCCCCGATTCACTCCCGGAGATCAACAGTCGCGCGTCTCGACCGATCTTCTGCGGCAGATCCTTCGTGAGCGTGGAGAGGCTATCGCCTCCGAGTTCAAAGAGGGCGAGGCTCGGAGCGGACGGATCGCCGACAAAGAGCCCCCCGGTTGTTCCATCCGGGCTGATGGCGACCAGCCTCGATGCATTCCCGGAACGGATCGGCCAGCGGCCCGGTCCCCGGCCGGCGATCCCCTGACCCGACTTGGCGACAAACGTCATCTTGGGCTCGCCGATAACCGCATCGAGGCCCATGCCCTGCCACGGCGTGCCGCCGTGGAGCGGACGGCAGATGTCGATCGTAGACAGTTCACTCACGCCGCTCAGCGTGGCCACGAGCATCGTGTCGTCGTCCTTGAGAACGACCTGCGGCGGGTCGAGATCGGCCTTCAGGCCTTTGGCCATCACCGGTGATTGCCAGACGACCTCTCCATCGGCGGGGTCGGCGATCGCAAAATGCCGAAACATGGTTCCCCAGCCGACCCGGCCATCGGATGGCGAAAAGGAAATGCTTGTCGTCGCGTCGGCGACCGGCGACGCGCGATCGCCTCCCGGATGGGCCCGCACGGTCCGCCGCACCCGCCCCCCGACAGTGGCCTCGATCACGACCAATCGGCCGTCACCGAGCCCGACGGCGAGATACCGGTTGTCGGCCGACAGCGCGAGGGCCGACACCTGCGATCGACCCGCGTCTCTGCCCACCTCGGCAATCGTAAACTCGGCGATCTTTTCCAGGCCCGGTGGCAGCGACAGCGGCTTGACCGGCGGGTCACCGCCTCCCCCGGCGGCCGCCTCCACGGGTTGGCCGCTCGCCGACGTGCCGGCCGACTCGGCTCCGGGGGGACGTGGCGGGGATTCGTTGTCGGATGAGCGCGGCGGGCTTGTTGGGCCACTCTTCGACGAACCCGCCACCGCAGACGGTTTCGGCGGGTCGTTGGAGGTGGTGTCGAGGGCGGGCATGCTGATCAGCACACCGCCCAGTACGAGAAGCAGAAGGCCGGACACCCCGCCTGCCACCAGCGCGATGCGAGCCCGCCGCCCCCGTGGCAGGGCGAGGCCTGCAAGCCGGCGGGTCACCGGCGGCGCGACGGGAACCACCTGCGACGCCGGCCGTTTGCTCGATCGCTTTTTCAGTCCCGGAAACAACCGCCGCGATTCACCGGCCGGCCGCCAATCGGGCATGCCCTCTTTCCAGACCAGGTCATCAGCCGCAAGCAGGCCATTCCGCGCCATGTGCTTGAGTTGTTGTGATGAAAACGGACCGTCTTCCTGTCCGTCGCGTCGCATGAACCACTCGGAGGCCATCGCCCTGGGATCACTCCATATTGCTCGGATCGGGGTTCGATCGGTCGCCGCGAATCAACCGGCGGGCGGCGGCGTCTTTTCCCGCTGGGGCGCCGCCCGGAAGGGAAACCGCCGCGGCGCGGTCGGTCGGGCCTTGGCTTCCTGCTCCCGCTCCTGATCCCGGATGGCGGCCCGCGCCGCCGCCAACGAGACCGTGCCCCGGGCTGCATCCTCCCGCAGGGCAGGAGACCAGGCCGAGTCACCAACCGCCTCGAGCATCTCGGCCTGCACCATTCTGATGTCTGTCACTTTCCCGCCCGCCAGCCGCCTGACCAACGGTCCCTTTGCCGACCGCTCGGATGCCACGCGTGCGGCTGTCTCGGGCCGCGGATCACCCGCCGCTGCCTCTGCCGCCAGGCCCGCAAGCGACGGCAGCCCCTTGGCCCGCAGCGATGTTCCGATGGCCAGCATGCGGCTCCGGATCGTGGCGGCAAGTTTCCGGTCGGTCGCGGCATCAACGCCCGCCTCGGAGGCGAGCGTGTCGAAGACGATCGGGATGAGTTCGGCCACTCCCTGGCCAAGCGCATGGGGTGTCGTCGGCTCGGGAGCCTCCAGCCACCGCCGCGCCGCCTGCCGCAGGGCATCCGGGGAAGGTCGGGGATCGCTGCCTGCAGACGACCCCAGAGCCAGCCGATGCTCCACCGCCGCCAGGCAGGCCGCGGCGGTGACCGCGCGAATGTCCGAAATCCCAAAGCGTGTTTCCCGCGCCGTCCGCAGCCGACCGCTTGCCTGCCGCGCCGTCGAGAAATCACCCGCCGCCACGGCAGCCTGAGTCCACAGCGACAGGGCCTGATCCAAATCTGTGGGAGTGGCGGCGGCCACCAACGGCTCCGTGGCCATCGTTTTCCGCAACGCCGCTGCCGCCCGTGCGGGATCGCCGCAGGCGAGGGCGACGGCCGCATAGCCGCCGGCAAGTCGAAACAGCCGCCGGTCGTTCGCGGGAGACTCGTCGTCGGCCGGCAGCCCGCCGGCCCTCGTCTCGAGACCGCGGAAGCCGGCCACGAGCGGCTCCCGCGCCGCCTCCAACCGATTCCATGCCTGCGGCACTCTTCCGGCGGCAGCCTCCACGATTCCTGCCCTCACAACGGCCTCTCCCGCCGCCAACGGATCGGTCGCCGGCACCCGCAATCCCGCCATCACCAAGGGCCACGCCGCCCGAGTGTCGCCCAACGCGATCAGCACGTCGGCGAAGAGGGCGTCGGTCGCCACCCGGCCGGCATCACCCGCCGGCAGCACGACAGCCTGCCGACGCCGCAAGTCTTCAAGACGGGATCGTGCCTCCGACAGGTCGCCCCGCTCAACCACCGCCGTCACAAACTGGGAAAGAACCTCGAGCGACTGCGGAGACGCAGCCGATCCCTGGCTGGCCTTGTCGGCGAGCCCCAAGGCCGCCCGAAACGCCTCATCGGACCCGGCCGGATCTCCGGCGACGTGCAATTGCCAGGCCGAAGCCAAAAGTTGTTCGACCGTTTCCCCCGGCTTTTCCCCCAGCTGGGCTGACTGGACCGCATCACCGCCACTACCGGGCGGAAGCGGCAGCCGCGACATCGCCAAGCCCCCGGCCGCATTCGGTAAAGGGATGACTCCGGCCGGCAACGACTGACCACCAGCAGCCCCCTTCCCTCCACTGGCTGCCGGCTCCGGGGGGAGCGTTGCCAAGCCTTTCTTGAGCAGGGTGTCGAGTGCGGAAGGATCCTCGGCCGTCGCGGCGCTGTTGAGCATCTCGGCATAGTTGACCATCCCTTCGAGGCCGCCCCCCTTTTTGTTCGGGTCGGCACCAGAGAGATTCTTCACCGCCCCGATCATCCGACGGGCCTTGTCGGCACCGGCCGCCACCGCGTTCGACGGAGCGGTCGCCCCACCGGCCGCGCTGTCGGCGGCTTCTGCCGCGGGCCGCTTGTCAGCCGCGGCATAGGAGGCGAGGATCTCGGTGAACGCGTTGGATTTTTTTTCCGGCTGGGGAGCCACCTGATCACGGTTCTCGACCGCCAACAGCAGGCCGTCTTTGCCAAGGCTGCGGTTGCCATGCTCGAGCATGTCTTCCAGTTCGAACCGGGCGGCCACGGTGCGATGATCGCCGGCCCCGTGGTTTGCCGTCTGGATCGCCACCAGCCGCTCGTAGTTTTTGGCGGCCCGCTCCATGTCTCCCTCGAGCCGACGAATGATCGCCAACTCGCGATGGTCGCGAGCCGTGTCGCGGTGGCCACGGCCCCGCGTCTGCATGTCGGCGGTGAGCGCGACCTGGATCACCCGCCCTGCAGTGGCCAGATCGCCTCGCCGCCGCAGGCTTTCGGCCAAGATCCGCAGCGACGCGGTGTCGTTGACAGACGCCGCATCGACCGCGGCAGTGGCCATTTCTTGGGCGGCCGCCACGAAGGCCGCCGCCTCACCGGGATTCTTCTTGGCGGCTTCCATCGCCGTCGCCAGTTCCAACAGATCCGACGCCAAAAGCGGATGCGATTTGCCGACGAGCTTCTCGTCCTCAGAGACAGCCTTACGGAACAATGCCTCGGCCTCGGCCGGCTTGCCGGCCCGCAGTTGGGCCAGGCCAAGATCGATCAGTCGCCGGCCGACACCCACAGCGGCGGCCCCACCTCGCTCGGCGTCGAGGAGTTTCTTGCGCAGCGGTATCGCCCGGCCGGCCAGGCCACCGAGCTCATAGGCACGAGCCAGGTCCTCGTAGGTTTGGGCCGATGGCTGGCCGGAGATTGATTCCATCGCCGCAACCTTCTCCAGCAGCGCGAGCGCCTGCGAATAGTCGGCCACGGCGAGCGTGTAGTCAGCTGCTTCTCGCAGCCCGGCGGCGATCCGCGCCGCCATGGCGGTGTCTGCCGTGGTCGGCAACCGGGAGACGGCCAGCGACACGATCGACCGGGCCGCCTCGCCACCCCGGGAAACCTGCAACGGGGCCGCGAGTTTGAGCGCCACGAGCACGGTGTCGATGTCGGCCTCACCGCCGCTGGCCACCCGGATTTCGAGCGCCTTTTGGTAATTCACAAAGGCGACGTCGAACTCACCCGAGTTGCGGAACAAGTCGCCGATCGCCACGAGAATGTCGGCGATCCGCGGATGGCCCTCACCATGCTTGCGACGGGCGTCGGCTAGCGCCTGCTCGAGGGCCGCCCGGGCGGCGTTGCGATTGCCGTTTCGCTCCATCCGGCGGGCGATTTCGATCAGGTCGGCGGCTGTTCCCGCATCCTCCGCGGCCCCCGACTGACGGCTACCGGCGGCGAGCCGCTGATCGACCGCGGCCATGGCATCTCCTGTCGGGCGACCGGTGCCGAGGCTGGCGAGCAGTTCACTGGCGGTGTCGGCCGATTCGGCCCGCATGGCAAGTTCGCGGGCCTTTTCCAGACTCACCGAGCCGGCCAGCATCTGCTTCAACTGCGTGACACTGTCACCCAGACCGGCCGAGGCCGGATCGGCCGCTGCCAACGCCTGAATGTCGATCGCCCGCTTGAGCATCTTCTCGGCCGCCGCCACATCGCCGGCCGCCGCGCGGGCTTCGGCCACCTTCGTGAGCAGAATCCCGACTTCGGCATGCCGCGGCCCCTTTCTCCGCTCACAGTCGGCAAGGAGCCGCTCATAGAGCGGGCCGGCCGCCCGCGGATCTCCCGCCGCGGCGTGGGCCGAGGCGAGAGATCGCACCGCCTCCAGGGTCACCGCATGCTCCGGGCCCACCGACGCCTCCCAGATTGCCAATCCCTGCTGAGCCGCCTGCCTGGCATCGGCAATCCTGCCGACCGCCTCGTAGCCCCGACCCAGTGGGAGGAGTACGGCGGCCACTGCGGGATGATCGTTGCCCCACAGCGACGACCGGATGGCCCGGGCCTGTTCGTAGAGCGGAATCGCCCGAGCGGTATCCCCCAGTGCGTCGAGTGAGTTTGCATACGAGACGAAGATCTCGGCCACAGCCGGAGAGGTGTCTCCGGCATCTCCGCCACGGAGCGCCAGCCACCGCTCACGCATCGCGCCGCCGCGGTCGGCATTCCCGCCTTTTTCGGCGAGTGCCGCCGCCGTTGAAACGAGTTCGGCCATCGCCGCTTCCCGCAGGGCGTTCATCACCGGGGGCGCCCGCCGCACCAGCGCCTCGGCGGCCTCGGCAGCAGCGGCAGCGTCATCCCGAGCGGCTGCCGATCGGCCCAGCAGCACGAGCGTATCAATGGTTTTATAGTGGGAATTTCCAAGCAGCCGCTGGTAGGCGGACAGCGATTGCTTCAGCAGGGCTTCGGCCGCCGTGAGGTCACCCCCGGCGAACAGACAGGAGGCAATCAGGGCCTTGTCGTCGGTAATCTCGATGAGGGAACCACTGGGCCGCCGCTCATCAAATGCCAGCACCGTCTGCATCACCGTGGCGGACCGATCGATCAGCCCGGCTTGCAGCAGGAGCCGGCTCACCATCCGCAGCTGCTCACAGCGACAGGCGTCGGGGGCCTGACTCGCCGCATTGGCCGCCACTGTAAACCTTTGATACAGCGGCTTTGCCTCGTCACGGCGGCCGGCGAGTTCGAGAAACATGGCCAACAAGGCGGCATCGCAGGCCGCATCGACAGGCTCACCCCCCACCCGCATCTCGGTCGCTCGCAGGCAGCGATGGGCGAGCATCGCCGCCTCCTCCAGATCTCCGTCATGCGCAGTGGCGACGGCAAGCCAGCGGAGACGATCAATCGAGTCGGGCCGGAAGCGCCGACCGGCCGCAGACTCGAGGGTGACTGCTTGGGACCAAAGCTCGACCGCGTCGGCGAAGCGCTCTCGAAGTAACAGCAAAATGCCAAGCTGGTCGCGGGCGACGGTCGCCACCGCCGATTGCTCTCCGCCGGAGGCAGTTGCACCGTCGAGCACCCGCCCGAGCCGCTTCGTCGCCTGGGCAAAAAGGCCGAGATCCCACTCCGCCTCGGCAAGCAGGCATTCCACTTGGAACACGAGATCATGGCTGTTTCCCAGGAGCCCCTCCAGCAACGACCTGCCGCGTTCCAGCGGCTCCACGGCCGCCTCCGGCTTACCGGTCATGCCGTGCACTCGGCCCAGTTTCACGAGGTCGGCGGCCATGCGGGCAGTCTCCCCCGCATCGGACGATTCGCCGAGTCGCCTCTCCCGCAGGGCGATCACTTTGGTCAGCGGACCCTCCGCTTCCTCCGGCTTGCCCTGTTCGACACGAATATCGGTGACGCCATCGAGGATATGCAGCAGCAGGCGGTGGTCTTCCTCGAGGATTTTTTTGAGGCTTCCGTAGACCGACCGGTAGGCCACGATCGCCTTTTCGTTCTCACCTCGATCCTCCAGAAGTTCGGCCACGCGGAGGTCCTGAAGCAACTCCGTCGAAATCCGCTGGTCGTCGGACCCGGGCGCCGGGGGGCGGTCGGCCCGTCCGATCGTCTCCTCAAACGGACTTGAGTCGTCCTGCCCGCAAACCGATGCGATGCCGATCATCACACAGATCGCTGCCAACAGCAGCCTGATGCAGTGGATATTCATGATTTCGACGGAGGCAGGCGGGATCGGCCAAGGCCGAGCAACGTGTCGAAAAATGGTTCACACTCCGCGGACCTGCAGTTTACCCGATCTCAAAGGCCACGGGCCTGCTCACACAATTCTCATCCGCCCGATGCACGATTTCCCCCGCGACCGAAGGAGTTTTTCCCCGGGCTCGCCGAACCACCCCTTTTTCGTCGTCCTGAAATCGAGAGTGTTGCCACATGAGCCTGCCTTTCGTGGTGCGTGATCCCATCGGAGCGAAGCGGCTTTCCGGCGGATTGTTCTCTCTGTTTGGTTTGGTGTTGGCCGCCCTGTGGGCTGGGACAGCATCGGCTGCCGAGACGAGCGGAATCAAGGCGCTCACCGCGGAACAGGCCCGGCAACTGATTACCGACCATGAGGGGCCGCTCGACCTGTCGGGGCTTGCAATGCTCCCCGCCGACGTGACCGCGGTGCTTGCCGGGCACGACGGTGACCTCGTGCTCGATGGCCTCACATCGCTCTCGCCACAGGCGGCTGCAGCGTTGGCGGCACACACCGGATCAACAGGGGCGGCTGTCGATCCCGACGCCATCGCCGCCCGTGTCTTCGAGGCCTTTGAAGAGGGGGACCTCCAGAGTGGCCGATTTGAGACCATCATCGCGGAATTTGGTGGAGAGGGACCGCTTCCGATGCTCTCCCTCGGAGGGATCGCCGACCTCTCCCCGGCGGTGGCTCAGGCTCTTGCCCGGCATCTCGGTGACATTCGGCTGGATGGACTGCGAACCCTCTCCGTCGAGTCGGCGGCGGCGCTGGCACACCACGTGGGAGGGCTGTCTCTGGCAGGAATCGAAGCCCTCGATCCCGACGTGGCCGAGGCCCTGGCGCCGCATCTCGGCGACGTGTTCATTCCCGACGCGATTCTGGAGAAAGTGACCGCCGATCTCCAGCCGCCCCCAGCCGCTCCATCCGGCTCGGATGATATGGGCGCGGAGGATGCGGTCGAGTGAACGGCGGCAGGCACGGAACCGCCTAGAAATCAAAATCGTCGGCCGGCTTCGGCTTCTCAGGTTCCGGCCGCACCACCGGAGCGGGCGGCGGCGCGACGGGT
This sequence comes from uncultured Candidatus Kuenenia sp., assembly GCA_964477765.1. Taxonomy (GTDB): domain Bacteria; phylum Planctomycetota; class Planctomycetia; order Pirellulales; family UBA1268; genus CACORA01. The sequence goes on along the minus strand of CAYZFV010000266.1, from coordinate 4,347 downwards.
GGAGGTGGCTTGGGCGTGGATGGAGCGGCCGCCGGCTTGCTTCCCGCAGGCTTCTTCGCCGCCGGCTTCTTTTTTTCCGGCCGCGGCCGGGTTGCCGACATCAGATACGAATCCCAGCGGCCGGCCGCGAGTTTGTCGTAGAGACCGATCCGCCGCTCACCATCACCATCGACGTCGGTGAAATAAAGATCTTTGGTGAATGTGCCGTTTTGATCGAGGTCGGAGTAGCGATCGGCCTCGCTCCACTGGCCATCCTCATCGACGTCGAACCACGGCTCGTTGCCCAGGAGGGCCGCGGCGTCGCCAGACGTACTCTCCGGCTCGCCGTAGACGATCAGCGACTTGCCATCATGCCAGTCGGGCTCGAGCGACCCGGCGGCCCGCAACACCATGCCGCCGACGTCGAAGGTCATCGTCTGAGGATTGACCCGGAGCAGGGACGGCACCGGCAGCATCGAGAGCGCCACGAGCACCGCACCGCAGGCGACGATGCCAAACGTCATTCCCGACAAAGCCCCGATAGCGCGGTCGATCAGTGGCGGCGCGTCTTCCTCTTCGTCATCGCTCGCCCCTTCGGTGAACACCGGTGGCTCGTCGGCATGGTATCGAATCCTCATGAACCCATACCCCCCCCCGGCGATCAGCAGAAACGCCATCGCCACGGCGATCATCTGATACGGCAGATCGGATGGGAGAAAAGGCTCGGCCTGCTCGAAGGCCAGCAACAGCAGATCGGCCAGCGGCTCATGGAGCAGCAGGCCCGCGATCACCGCCACGGCCAATTCGAGCGCCTGGATCGTCATCCGCACCGGACCGGCCTTCGATCCGTACCAAGCCGCGTAGCCGACGGCCGCCGCCACGATCAGATCAAACACGGCCGCCTCCCCTTTCGCTCATGTCGTGACCCGAAGAATCTCGTTGATGCTCGTGAGGCCACGGACCACCTTGATCAGGCCGTCGTTTTGCAGCGATTGCGTGCCCGCCTTGAACGACGCCTTGCGGATCTCGTTGACCGAAGGCTGGCTGGTGATCCGGGCGCGGATCGCGTCGTTCATCACCAGCAGTTCATGGAGTCCCATGCGGCCTCGATAGCCGGTGCCCCGGCATTTCTCGCAGCCCTTCTCCTGAAAGATATGGGTGATGTTGTTTTTCTTGAGGTCGAATTTTTTTTCCAGGCCGTCGGGGGGCGGCACCGGCTGCTTGCAGTCGGGGCAGAGCTTGCGAGCGAGCCGCTGACCGAGCACCGCGGTGAGGGCGGTCTGGATGAGGCTCGGGTCGAGCCCGAGTTCCAACAGCCGCGTGATCGTGGCGGTCGTATCGTTGGCATGCACCGTGGAAAAGACGAAGTGGCCGGTGAGGGCCGCCTGGCAGGCGATTTCCGCCGTCTCTTTGTCGCGAATCTCACCGACGAGCAGCACGTCGGGATCCTGCCGCAACACGCTCCGCAGGATGCTCGCAAACGAGACATCGGCCTTGGTGTTCACCGAAATCTGCGTGATGTTGTCGAGCCGGTATTCGACCGGATCCTCGATCGTGGTGATGTTGTGCTGCTGGGCGTCGATCTCGCTGAGCGACGCATAGACGGTGGTCGTCTTGCCCGACCCCGTCGGGCCCGCCACCAGAAACATCCCGTAGGGCTTGTGGATGATCTCGCGGAGTTGCTTGAGGACCGCCCCGCGCAGGCCGATCGAGTCGAGGCCGGCGTTCATGATGCCCCCCGACGAGCGGAGAAGCCGGAGCACCATCTTTTCGCCGTAGCTCGACGGCGTCGATGCCACGCGGACATCGTATTTTGTGTCGTCGCACACGAGCGCGAACGTGCCGTCCTGCGGCCGGCGCCGCTCGGCAATATCCATGTCGGCGATCACCTTGAGCGCCGAGAGGAGCCCGCGGCCGGCGAGCGACTCCATGGCCGAAGCGTCTTGCAGGACGCCGTCGACACGGTAGCGCACCGCGTACTGCTGCTCATGCGCTTCGACATGCACGTCGGTCGCCTCGGCCTGAATGGCGGCGACGAGCATCTGCTGAGCGCGGCGCACATTGTCCGACGTGTTGCCCCCTTCGTCGCCGGAAAAGATCGGCGTGCCGTCTTTCTTGACGAACGTGAGCGATGGGCCGCTCGGCTCAGCGGCGGTCGCGGCCGCCGCTTTGGCCAGCCGCCCCTCCTTGCCCGCAAACGACTGCATCCATTCCCGCACCGACGTGGGGCTTGTCTTGGCGGGAGCGTCGGCCGACTTGGCCGACTTGGTTCGGACTTTTGACAGGACGGCTGAAAGATTCCGGCGCGACAGCCACCGCTGATCGGCAGGCACCCGCCGGTCGCGGAGTTGCACGAACACGATCCCAACCCCATAGATCACCATCGACAACAGCAGCGGCGGCAGCAGCCCGAGAAACAGGAGACTCGGGATGAGGCTGGCGGCTAGGATCTTGAACCCGCTGGCCCACATGCCGCCGCGGGTCATCGAACTGGCGAGCGCCGCCCGCTCGACCTTCGCCGCCCCCCACACCGCCGCCGCCCCGGCCGCCGCAAAAAAGGCGAGGCCGAGCATCCCGATCCATGGCAGGCCGCTGAAGGATGGAAAATCGAGGGCCGCGATCATGCAGGTAACAATCATTTCGACTTACCGAAAGCAAGCCACCGCCGACCCCGAGGAAACGCAGCCAGGTGCTGGCGAGCGACAGACCGCCGGTGCCAGCTCCGTCGATGACCCAACGCCCTGAAAAATAATGCCTGGCACGGCGTTATCCAGCGGGGTGGTCGGGAGGCTATAGATTACCCCACAAAAGATCGGCTCCGCCCGGGCCTAACGCGTTTCTAACACTCCGCGGCGATCACGTCGCCTGCAGCGCATTCTCAGCCCAATCAATGAGTTGCTCAAGGGTGATTTCGTGACGAAGCCACCGCACAAGTTTGCTCCCCACTATTTGTCGCGTGACCATCATGGGCGGTTTCCCCGATGACCCTGATCGATCGGATCAGGTTTTGTCAATCAGCCAAACATCAAGGACTCGGACAAGCCGGTCTTCGATCAAAATTTCGAACGTCACTGCCAATGGTCCGGCAATCACAATTCGTCGAACACCCTCCCGAGACTCACCGGTGGATTCGGGACGAGCCCTCAGGAGTTGATCGATATCGCGAGCCGCGGCGGTCACTACTGCGCGATCCTTCGCCGCGAACCAAGCTTCTGCCAATTCGCCCGCCGCCGACTCGAGCCACACAACTGTCAACGTCACGATTCATCCTGAAGATCACGCAGGATTCCCGCCAGCGGTCGGCCGGTCTCTTCGCTGCTGCGGCGATCAAGCTCGGCGGCAGGGGTCGGTGACTCGACCCCCACGTAGCGAGATGCGTCGGTAACCGGGATGAAGTGGCCGATCACACGGCCACCCGCATCACACAACTCGAGGGGCTCTGCTTCCCCAAGAAGCTTCGCCTCCAGCCCTTTGTCGATCGTTAAACGAACCATGTCGAGATTTCTCCTTGGTATCTCTGAACCGTGGATTCTACCGCATGGTGCCAAACGCGACTCTATACTCAACGCCATGCCTACCGACACCCGCCATCCCGGCCCCCGCACGCCCTTCGAGGAGAAATACCTCGCCGAGGCCCGGCGGATCTGCCTGGAGGAAATCCCCGACCCCCGCTACGAGATTTTTCTTTTCGGGTCTCGTGCCCGCGGGCATTGCGATCACGCGAGCGATCTCGACATCGGCATCGCCGGGCCCGAGCCGCTTCCCGGCGGCGTGTCGCGGCTCATGAATCGCCTGATCGAGTCGGACGTGCCCTGGCGATGCCAGGTGATCGACTTCACCCTCGTTTCCGACGAGGCCTTCCGCCGCCATGCCTATGAGGGCCGCGAACTATGGCGACCGGCGAACTAGGGCGGGAAAACCTGCTGCGGGCCCTGACAGGCTTCGCCCAGGCACTGGCGATCGACGGCTCGTCGTATCCGGACTTTGTCCGAGACGTCATCGACAACGGTCGCATCCAGAAGTTTGAGTATTGCGTCGAACTCTTCTGGAAACACCTCCGCGGCTGCCTCATCGACGAGGGTCTCGACGTGCCCAACAGCCCCCGCGCGGCGTTCAAAGCCGGCCTCGAGCGCGGTTTCATCGCTGAGGCTGAGTATCAGCCCGTGATGGAGCTGATCAACGACCGCAATACCTGCAGCCACATCTACCGGCAGGCTCTCATCCCCGCGATTCTCGCCCGCCTCCCGGCCCACTGCGCGGTCATGCAAAGCGTGATCGATCGGCTCCCCGCCGCGGGGGCCCGCCCCCCCCCGGGGCCCGCGGGGTGCGCGCAAAGGGTGATTGGCCCCCCGCCCCGGGGCCCCCCGC
>CAYZFV010000265.1:0-10059 GCA_964477765.1 uncultured Candidatus Kuenenia sp. | reverse complement strand
CCGCCGCCTCAGGGCTGGCACGGACCCGTCCGTGCCAGCCAGTCGGGAGCGAGAGCCTCCGGCTCTGAATCAAGGTTCGTCAGCATGAGAGGGCCTGGCCGCGTAACTGCGGTCAGGCCCTCGGCTTTTGTAGGGCATCCGGCCCCGCTGTCTGGAAGGCTCGCCATCCATGGCCCCCGTCGCCGCCGCGGGGCGGTGTCCGGCTCTCGGCATCCCTCGCGGAATTTTTTTCGGGGGGTGCGTTTCTCGTAACTCCAGCGTTGCGGCTCTGCAACGGGGGTTCGGGGAAGCGAGATAAACGGCGCAAGATGCAAAGTTTTACAGATGGGGCCCCCACCGCTAGCCTTTTGCTTCGGTTTCAAGGACAGAAGGCTCGCGAACCCAGGTGCTGTTTCCCGATTGAAAAAGGTGGGGAACGGCTGGCAAGGAGGCGACATTCAATGCGGATGGCACGATCAACGAGTGAGATGGCGAGTGCTGGTCGGGGGCGACTGATTGGGCGAGTGCTGGGCTGGGCGGTGGTCGCCCTTTGCCTGGCCATCCGGCCGGTGGCGGCCAGTGAAGGCTGGCTGACCGACTACGACGCAGCCCTGGCGGCGGCCGCCGAGTCTGGCCGGCCCGTTCTCACCATCTTCACCGGGAGCGACTGGTGCCCCCACTGCAAGACACTCGAAGACAACGTGCTCGCGACCGATACTTTTCTGGAGTGGGCCTCCGACAACGTCGTGCTCCTCATGATCGACCTCCCCCAGCAGGGCATTTCCCCGGCCGTGCGGAGCGCCCGGTCGCAGGTCTGCATCAAATATGGTGTGCGGACCTTTCCCAGCGCCCTGCTGATCGGCCCCGATGGTCAGAGGATCACCGTCAAAAAGGGCTACCATGGCCAGACGGCCGCCACCTGGGTTTCCGAGATGGCTTCCCATGTGCCGGCCCGGCCGGCCGCCCCGGCGGCCTCAGTTGTCACAACCGCCGCCCCCAAGGCCGAGGTGTTGCACTCGCTGGAGGAGGCGGTGGCATCCGCCCAGGGCAAGCAGCGGCCGATCCTGCTGGTCGTGTCGCGGAAGAGCGACGCGGCCGCGAAGACCCGGTCGGCGGCGCTGGTCAACGATCCGGAGTTTGATGCCTTCACACGGGAAAACTTCGTGGTGGCCGAGGTGCCGGCAGACGGGTCGGAGGCGGGCGAGGCGGCCGAGCCGATGCAGACGTTGCTCGGTGGGGCGCCGCTGCCGCCGGAGGCCGTGGAGATCATCGTGACCGAAGACGGGCAGACGCCCCTCTTCAGTGAGTCGGGCACGCAGCCACCGGCGCGGGTGGTCGGTGGCCTGCGGCGGTTCCTTGCCGCCCGACAGGCCGCCCGGGAAAGCAGCGCGACGCGACGCTGATTCTCAAGTGCCGCTCACTGCGGCAGCATGATGGCGACGAGGGGTGGATCCGTTGCCACCGCGCCTGCCGTTTCGGTGGCTCCCTGCCGCATCGAACTGGCGACGGCACAGCCTCCGATCGGCAGGAGGCAAAAGAGCGGGACTGCCAGCCAGGGCAGGAGCAGCGTGAGCGTCGAAGGACGCCGTTCAACCACGTCGGGCAAGGCATCAGCCATGTCGGTCTCCAGAAGATTCACGGCGGAGAGAGGTACAGGGAGAAACCCTCCGAAACAAGACCGACGGTTTCACACAATGACCGAGGCGGGGATCGAACCCGCACGGAGCGAGTGCTCCACGGGATTTTAAGTCCCGTGCGTCTGCCAGTTTCGCCACTCGGCCGGTGGACGGATCGTATACCCACCATCCTGCCGGCTGCAAAACATCGGCTACAATCTCCCCGGTTTCCCACCTCGGCGTCTTCCACGGCTCTTTCCAGCGGCACTCTCACACCCGGCATGTCAGGCATCGACGGCTTTCTCGGCACCCGTGGCTCGCTCGGCATGGACGTGTTGGTGGTCGGCCTCCTCGCCGTGCTGCCGCTCTTGGCCTGGAGCATCCACGTGGTCCGCACGCGGCGCGACTACGCGACCCACAAACTGCTCCAACTCACGATCGCCGCGGCTCTGCTGATCTGCATCGTGATCTTCGAGATCGACATCCGCCTCGTGAGTGACTGGAAGGAGCGGGCCCGTCCGAGCCCATGGTGGCCGGAGGGCGTGCTCACGTCGCTCGGCATCCATCTGATCTTCGCCGTTTCCACGCTCGTGTTCTGGGTATGGACGATCTGGGAGGGGCTCACCCGATTCTCCTCGCCGCCGACGCCCGGCACCCATGGAGCGAGGCATCGGCTCATGGGGAGGCTGGCCGCCCTCGACCTCGTGCTCACCACGATCACCGGCCTCATCTTCTACTGGCTGGCATTCATCGCGACATAGCTGTCCAGTGGCAGATGGCGAGGCCGCCGAAGTAGAGGAGGCAGAGCGGCAGGGCGAGAAAGAGCATGCTGTAGGGGTCGGCGGGGGTGAGGATGGCCGACACGATGAAGATGGCGACGATCGCGGTTCGCCACTGGGAGGCGTAGGCGGCGGAGTCGAAGACGCCGATCCGGGCGAGGAAGAGCATGACCAGCGGGAGTTGGAAGCCGACGCCGAAGCCGATCGGCAGGATGAGCACGAATGACAGCCATTCGCTGATGCGGGGGTCGGGGTCGAGCCCCAGCCAGCGATTGAAGTCGAGCAGGTAGTCGAGCACGAAGTCGAAGACGAAGAAGAAGGCGAGGCAGACGCCGGCCAGAAACAGCCCGATGCTGATCGGCAGGAACGTCCAGACCAGTCGCTTTTCGTGCGGATAGAGCCCCGCCGCCACGAAGGTCCACAGCTGGTAGAAGATCCAGGGGCTCGAGAGCACGATCCCCACGAGCAACGCCGCCTTCACGTAGATCGTGAAGGCCTCCTGCGCCGAGAGCGTGGTGATGCTCACCCGCGAATCCTTTGCGAGTGGCTGCCAGAGAAAGATCGGCACGAGCGACTCGGTGTCGAACACGGCCTCCGCAGTCGGCACCTCCGCCGCCGCGACCGGCTTGCCGGCGGCGGCAACCACCTCGGCCAACTGCTGCGGATGCACTTCACGCACCTCGAACGACAGCCCCCGCCGCTCGACCGCGTCGATCACCTCCGAACGCGAGTAGGGGAGGGGAGGGCCGTCGGCCGCCCGCGGCTGCCAATTGTCGAAGGTTTCCACCGCCCGTTCGGTGTAGTAGGTGCCAAGCGCCTTCCGCAGCGGCTGCTCGATGAGATGCACCACGGGCCGCCCGAGCAGGAAGCCGATCACCACCCCCACGGCCAGCCCCATGGCGGCCCGGATCAGGCAGACCCGCAGTTCCTCCAGATGCTCGCCGAAGGTCATCGTCGAGCCTTCGAACAGGTCTTCGTCGTCGGTGCGAGGCATGCGAGGGTTTTCAGTGAACGTCTCAGTTCGGGGCTGCCCATGCCCCGTCGCCGGACGTTCGCTCCGGACATCCTGTCCTTCGCTCACTCGCTGCTGGCTGCGCTCTCGGCATCCTTGCCTTCGCTTGCCATCAACGCCGTCTCTCGGGGCATGGGCAGCCCCTCACGGTCGCTTCGACGACAACGCACGTCAACGAAACCGTGGTTGCCGGAGTATACTTAAGGTGTCCGGCCGTGCCGGAGTCACCCCTTCTTCCTCGGGCGACACGCATGCTTTCGTCCGCCCCTCGATTCCGCACAACCGTCGCCAGCGGATCGGTGGCTCTTGCCCTGGTCGTGGGCGGGGCGACGCGGCTGACGGCGGCAGAGCAGGGAGTGCAGGACAGGCTGGCGTGGCTGCGGCGACCCGCTGCCTGGCAGCTTCATTGGTCGCGACCGATCTCGGCCTCGCCGCCGACGGTGGCAGCCGGGCTCGTGGTCTGGCTCGAGGCTGGCGGCGTCCACGGCGTGCGGGCCGGCGACGGCTTGCCGGCGTGGCGCCGCGTGCCGGCTGGCGACACGCTCCTCTTCCCGCGCTCCTTGCTGTTTCCGGCGCGGGCAGGTCGGTCGGTTATCCGCGGTCCTGCCAGCGTCACGACCCTCGGCCACCTGGTGTATGCCGTGATCGAGGCGGGGCCGTTGGGCCCGCTCGTGATCTGCCTGGATTGTTCCGACACGGCCGAGGGCCGCCTGCTGTGGTCGGCGCCGCCGCCCGCCGGATGTGTCGGGTTCGACGGGCCGCCGGCGGTCGACCATGACGTGTGCGCGATTGTCGGGCGGGCCGCCGGGGATCGTGGGTCGCTGGAACTGGTGGTGCACGACGCCCGCGACGGGGTCGTCCTGTGGCGGCGGCCCCTGGCGACGGGCCTGGCCCGCGATGGCAGCGATCATGCCCGCGGTCGGCGGCAGGCGACACTGGTCGATGGCCAGATTGTCATCGCGGATCATGCCGGCAGCGTCTGGTCCTTCGACCGCAGGGGCCGCCCGGCCTGGCGGTACGAATACGACCTGCCGGCTCGTGGTGGAGAGCGACGTGCTGACGATGCAGCTTCAGGGGATGAGGGATGGCTGTTGCCAGCCGAGCCCGTGGTGGCGGCGCCGCATGGCCTTGTGATCACGCCGCACGATCGAGGCGGCATGATGATGCTTGACACTCCGGTGCAGCCGCCCCGGCTCCGCTGGGAAGCGGCTGTCGGTGAGCCGCTGCGGATCGTGGGCGTGACCGACGGGCGGGTGGTCGTCGAGCGAGATGCCGGCATAGCGCAGGCCGCCCTCGTATGCCATGCTGCCGCCGATGGCCGAATCGTGGCTTCCGGTTCAGCAGACTCGGTGGCTGCCGGGCCGGCCGTGATGGCGGGAGGCGTGATTTTGCAGCCGATCGTTGAGAGTGTTGCCGAGCAGTCGCGACTCGCCATTGCGGCGATCGACGCAGCTACGTTGCAGCCGTGCGATCCGCCCTGTCAGATTTCTGCAGCTGCGGAAGGCAGCGAGGCAACTGATGGTGCCCACTCGTCGGCGCTGTTGCTCACGATTTCGCCAGCCGCCGTCGTCGTGGCTTCCGCAAAACAGCTTCTTTCCCTCGGGCCTCCTCCACCATGACCAGCGAGCGCATGACCAGCGATGCCGGTGGGCGGTTCGTGAGCGAGGCGGAGGCCCGCGCCGCATTGGCCGATGTAGCCAGCCTTCGTGAACGGCTCGTGGCCGCGATTGCGCCTCTGATTGTCGGTCAACGGCAGGTGATCGACGACCTGCTGGCCGGGATGCTCTGCGGGGGCCATTGCCTGCTCGAAGGCGTACCGGGGCTGGCGAAGACGCTGCTCGTGCGGTCGATCGCCGCCGCGCTCGATCTGCGATTCGGACGGATCCAGTTTACTCCCGACCTCATGCCGGCCGACATCACCGGCACCGAAGTGCTCGATTCCAGCGATGACCTTGCCCAGGCCGACGGCGGCCGGCGGCGGTTGCGGTTTCTTCCCGGGCCGCTGTTCTGCAATGTCGTGCTGGCCGACGAGATCAACCGCGCACCGCCGAAGACCCAATCGGCGCTGCTCGAGGCGATGCAGGAGATGCAGGTGACGGTGGGTGGTGTGCGTCATGCCTTGCCGCAGCCGTTCTTCGTGCTGGCCACCCGCAATCCGATCGAGCAGGAGGGCACCTATCCGTTGCCGGAGGGCCAGCTCGATCGGTTCATGATGATGCTCAGAGTGACGTATCCCGATCGCGACGACGAACTGGAGATCGTGCGACGGACGACGGCCACCGACCCGGCGGTGGTACAGCCGGCGATCGACGGCGCAAGCCTGGCCCGCGCGAGCGAGGTGGTGCGGGCGATGCCCGTGGCGGAGCCTGTGCTCGCCGCCGCGATCGATCTCGTGCGGGCGACACGGCCAGGAACCCCCGAGGCGGCGGCGTGGATCGGCGAGTGGGTGCGGTTTGGCTGCGGCCCGCGAGCCAGCCAATGCCTCATCCTTTCGGCGAAGGCGCACGCGGCGCTGGCCGGACGGCCCTGCGTCGAAGTCCGCGACGTCTTCCGGGCGGCGCCGGCCGTGTTGCGTCACCGACTGGTGCGGTCGTTTACCGCCGAGACCGATGGCATCGACCCTGACGACATCATCGCGCGGCTGCTGGCCGACCACGAGTCGCGGAAGGGGTGAGCATGCCGCCCGTGCCACTGCCTGCGGTCGCCTTGCTGTGGCCGGCCCTTCTGCCGTGGCTGGTGGCCACCGCGCTGCCGCTGGTGCTCGCCTGGTGGGCGGTGCGGCATGCGAAGCGAGTCGGCTGGGCCGCCATCGATCTGGTCGAGCGGGCTGCCCGGTCCGCCCGCATCACGCGGAGCGGTCTGCCGCTGCCGCTCACCGTGGTCCGCGTGCTGCTCATCGCCGCGGCCGTGTTGGCCGCCACCCGCCCCTTTCTGGAAGACGGTTCTCTGGCACGGGGAGAGCGGCTCGTCGCCGGTGATCCCACACGGCGGATCGAACTGGTGACGGCCCGCCCCGCTGCTGATGGCTCGGCACTGGCCCTGCGTGCGGCGCTTGAGGCGCTGGCCGGCGGCCGACAGGAATCGTTTCCGACCGTTGCACACGTCGCGCTCAACGAGGCGGGGCGAGCGGCCGACACGTCGCGGCTCATCGTCCTCACCGACGGCGCGGTGCCGAATGCCGATGAAGCGGCGCGGCTGGCTGGCGCGGTGCGAGATGGGGCTGCGCTGCTGGTGTGCCTGGGGCCGGAATCGGTGGTGCCGCCGCTGCTGCCGCGGATGTCGGCGTGGCTTGAGGATCTGGTGGGCGTGTCGGTGGTCGGCAGCGTGTCGCTGGAAGGCGAGGCGATCGTGGCAGTGGGAGCTGCGGCTGCGGGGCCGAGCGGGGAGGCGTCCGGACTGGTCGGGCCACAAGTGAATCGGGCTGCCGAACTGGTAGTGAAGGGTGATTTGCAACGCGAGCCCACGGTGCTGGCCCGGTCGGCGACGACAGGTCGGCCGTTGCTCGTCGAGCGTGCGGTGGGCCGCGGGCGGGTGGTGGTGTCGGCCCTGCCGCTGGCGTTGCCCGAGGCCGATGACGGACAGACTCCGTGGAGCGATCTGGCGGCATGGCCGGCTTTCGTGCCGTTCATCGATCGACTCGTGGCGCAGTTGCTGGAGCCGACCTCCGACACCCCCGGAGCGGCTTCGCGGCTCGTGGGTCGGCTGGCCGGCTTCCCGTTGGCCCGGCCACTGCTTGCGTGCGGCGTGGTATTGGCCGCGATCGAAACGGTGCTTTCATGGCGCTGGGCCCGGGCGGCCGGGCTGGCCTTCGGTGCTGCGTCGGCCGGCGGGCGATGCGTGGTGTGGGCCGTGCTCGGCGGGATGCTGGCCCTGTGGGGAGGGCGTCCGCCCGCGTGGCCGGGGCAACCACCGGCCGCGTTGCCGGTGGCGATCGTGATGGACGTGTCGCCGAGCATGGGGGGAGAGAGCGGGCAGCCGGCCTCGCGTCTTGATCAACTGATCGAGGCTCTCGTGAAAGGAGAGAACGAGGGCTCGGTTCTCGACCGCCTCGTGCGGGATCGCCCGGTCGTCATGCATACAGCCGGAAAAGCCCTGCGGGTGCTGGGCCGCTATCCGGCAGACGTGGCGGCGGCCGATCTGCGAATGCTCGCCGCGTCGCCTCCCGCGGCCGATGCGAGCCGGCTGGGCGAGGCCGTGCTCACGCTGCTCGACGAGCAGCGCGAACCCGCTGCAAAGCCGGCGGCCGTGATCGTGATGAGCGACGGTGCGATCACGGGCGGGGCTTCGTGGGCTGCAGTGGCCCAGCGTGCCGCCCGCCGGGGCGTACCGCTGGTGGCGGTGCCGGTAGGTGATGATGCGACAGCCTCGGCCGGGATGCCCGTCGGGTTTCGGTTTGCGGCGGCTCCTGCGCCGGCAATCGGCCAGCCCGGTGAAACCATCGCGATTCCTGTGCAGGGCGTGGCGTCGACGATGTCGTCTCGGCCCGTGCCGCTCCGCGGAGAAGGAAGTGTTGCAGACCTCGCCGCCGGTCGAGTGTCGACGCGATCCGGCTACGACTACACGTGTGGCGTAGGCTTCAGCCTGCGAATCGGTGCCCCTGATGACACAACCTCAGCCCCTCCCCACAACGAACTGCCAGCCGCCTCCACCTGCACGATCACGCTCACCGCCGGTGACATCGCCGAGCGCCATGCGGCCACGCTGCCCGTGGTCGTGGCCGATGATCAAATTCGTGTTTTGCTCGTCGATCACGCCCCGCGCTATGAGCTTCGATTTCTCGAGCGACTGCTTGCCAACGACCGCCGCTACGCGGTCTCGACGCGGCTGCTGGCGGCCCGTGATGTCGCCGGGCTCCGAGCTGAAGCCACGCTGCCGCAATCGATCGCGGACTGGAGTGCATTTGATGTCGTGGTGCTCGGGGATCTGCCGATCGCGGCCGCCGACGAACACGCTGCCGCCTGGGCTGCGCTCGCAGACGCTGTGAGCCGCGATGGCGTCGGCATCGCCTGGCTCCCCGGTCCCCGCTGGGCAGAGGCCGATGCCGGGCTTGTGAGCTGGCTGCCGGCGGTGCCGGGCATCAGGAGCAGCGGGCTTGCCAGTTCGACGGTGCCCCGGCGACTGCGGCTGCCGGCGGCGGGCCGGGCGACAGGCTGGCTGGCGGCTGATCGTGCCAGCGGTGCGGAGGCGTCGTTTTCGTCGCCGACGTTTTCATCACTGCCACCGGTCGCTATCCGGCCGACGGGGCGGGTGATCGCCGTCAGCGAAACCGATGCGGGCGCCGATCAGCAGCCGGCCATCGTCGTCAGTCAGGCGGGGCGGGGCATGATCGTCGGCCATCTCTGCGACACCTGGCGTTGGCAGAGCCGCGAGCTTTTCCGTGGCAGCACCAGCCATGCGCGGCACTGGCTGCACCTGCTTCCCCGCCTGGCGGAGCGACGGCGGCTGGCCCGCCTGGTGGCGGCAACGGTCGCAGTGCGTCCAATCGACCCGCTCGTCGGGGAGACGATTCGTGTCGACATGATGCCGACGCGCCCCGCGGCTGATCTTGCCGGCTGGATCCTCGATGTGGAATCGTCTGCAGGCCCGGCACGGCGGCTGGGGATCGGAGGGGGCATGGCTGGTGTCGTCGCCACGCTCCAACTCGAAGGGCTCGCTGCGGGCCGTCATCGCCTGCGGCTCCTCCCGCCGGCAGACGCTGCTGACCGACCGGCCACGCCAATCGAGCATGAGATCGTGGTCAACGAGCGGCCCGTCGAGCGAGTCGCAGGACCGGCCGGCACCGGCCCCCTGCGGGCGGCTGTCGAGGCTGGCGGCGGAACCGTGGTGCCGCTCGACCGCATCGAGACACTTCCAGATACGATTGCCAAGGTGATTGGCAGGGAGCAGCGGGGCGACCGCAGCCCCCACTGGCTGGCAAGCCAGACTGCCGCGCACCTGTCGCTCGCCACTCTCGTGGCTGCCTGTGCGGCGGCCTGGTGGCCACGGGCGAACCCGGCTCCCGGGGAGCAATCATGATGATGGGTACACACGACCACCGGCCCCAAGGTGAGACTGCCGCCGCGACGCTCCGCCGGCGACTCGATCGCGGTGTCGCAGTCGCGTGGATCGTGCGGCTCCTCGGCTGGCTCGGCCGGGTCGCGATTGTCGCCGCACTGGCGTTGCTCGCCGTCCACGCAGCCGAGCTTCTCGGTATGCCGGCAGGCGTTTCGCTGGGGCGTTGGCCGGTGATCATCGCCGTGCTCCTCGGGGCGGTCGCGGCCTGGTGGCGGTGGGCGGGCCGGGCTCCCTTCCGGCTTGACGTGGCCCGGGCCATCGAGGCCACGCATGCGGACGTGGGCGAACGCATCTCCCGAGCGGTGGCATTTCTCGAGCCGGCGACCGATGCGCCGAGAGAGGCCCCGCTCACCCGCGGCCTGCGCACCCTGGCGATCGACGATGCGGCGCAGGCGATCGCGGCGATCCGTCGCCTGCCTGTGCCGGGGCTGCGCCGCCACGTGCCGTGGGCCGTGGTGGGGACCGTCGCGGTGATCGCTGCGTTCATGGTGCCGCGTTCTGAACGCGGTCGCCTTGATGAGCGGCGTGCAGACCCGTCTGCGCAACAGAGCCCACCGTCGATACCGGCAGTCGAGCACACGGAGATCGCCGCGCGGCTGGCCGCCGCGGCGGCGACGGA
>CAYZFV010000264.1:0-12773 GCA_964477765.1 uncultured Candidatus Kuenenia sp. | reverse complement strand
CGACAAGGCAAAAGAGGGCGCCCGCCCCCCCCGGCACGCCCGCAACGTCGGGAACCCGCACCCAAAATCGGAGCGTCGCCCCCGCCGCATCGGCTCGCCAGAGCACCGGCATCCGGTCTCCAAACCGCTTGGCCAAGGGATCATCCTCGGGCCCGATCCGCTGCCAGCCGCCGCTGACCATCGCCGCGTTGATCGGCACGAGCCTGGCCTGTTCCCAATGGTCGACGCGGAGCGGAGCCGGCATTTCGTGAGTCCCGGCATCTCCGCCCGCCTGCTCCAGCTGCTCGAGCGACCGAGCCAAGACCTCGGCGTAGAGACGATGACCGGTTTCGACGAGGGGATGAACGCCGTCGGTCGAAAACAGCATCGGCTGGGCACCCGGATCAAAACCCTCGGGCTTCTCTCCCTTGAAGACGAGCGTGCCGTCTGCCAGGCGACGGGCCACCTCGACCCCGAAGTGCACCGTCGGGATCTGATAGTGTTCGGCCACCGCCTCCATCGCCGAAGCCGACCGCTGGAACAGCCCGGCGGAGAGATCGGGAACCATCCCTGCGGCAAGGGTGTAGACGAAACAGATGTCGGTGGCGGGATCGGCCCGGCGAATCTGCCGCACGATTCCCTCCATCGTCGCCTTGATCTGATCGGCCGCAGCTCCACCGTCGTTGACGGCAAACTCGATGAAGACCAGATCGGGCCGGTGGGCGATCACGTCCTGCCCCACGCGGAAGGCGCCGAGGTTCGAGCCGGTGCCACCGATGGCGGCGTTGATTTCATGGAAGGAGGCCTGCGGAAACCGCTCCTTGAGCCAGGCCAACGACTGCACCCGCCAGCCCGGCGCGGCGGTGATGCTGCCGCCGAGATAGGCCACCCGCACATCGCCGCCCGCCTGGGCCTTGGCGAAGAACTTCGGCAGCCCGCCGCGGAGCCGGCACTCCACCGCCTCGACCGACGGCGGCAGCTCTTCGATCTCGATGTCTTTGAAGCGGACCTCGGCCACGGCGTTGCCATGGATTTGCAGAGCGATGATGCCCTCGGCCGGCAGGCCCGGCTCCGTCTCGGTGTAGTCGACCGTCTGGATGCCATTCACCCAGAGTTGCACCCGCGGCCCCTCGGCCCGAATCCGGTAGTCGTGCCATTCCCCCGGTCGCGAAACTTTTTGCAGCACGTCCGGCGACGGCTGGGCCAGCATCCGCTTCCGCCGCGACTCGTCGTAGAGGGCCCCGTCGTAGCCGTGCCCGAAGTCGGCCTGATAGCCGATCACCTCGTGGGTGCCGGGAATCCGCTCGCTGCGAAACTGGATGCCGGAGTTGACGAAGCCCTCGGTGCCGGCCAGCTTGATCTTGAGTCGGAGTTCGAAGTTGCCAAACCGCCTGGTCGTGCAGAGGAAGTCGTTTTTCGGCTGCTTCTTTTCCAGCGAGCCGGCCACGATCTCACCGTCTGCGATCCGCCAGACGCCGTCTGTATCGCCCTCCCAGCCGGCGAACGTCGTGCCGTCGAACAGTGGAACCGCCGACGCAGAGCCGGCCGTGAGCGCAGCCACCACGCAGAGAACTGTCGGCACCAGGATGCGGCAGATCGGCCCTGCCGGCAGGCTCCAAAAAGATGTCCGTACGCTTTGCATCGGCTTTTCAACTCCCGCACGAAAGGCTGCCTAAGCCTATTCACCCGGGAGATCAGAACCAAGCGTGCTGAATGAGCATGTGGTGATCTGTGTGGCCGGTGGCGACGGCTCAGGGGGCGAGGTCAAAACGTGAAGACGTTTTTCTCCCCCTGGCGGACTTCCACGGCGAACGGGCTCGTGGCCGGCGAGCGGTAGCGCTTTGGAATCGACCGCGCGCCGGTCGCATCGGCGGCTGCCGCGGTGTTGGTCGGCATCCCCTCCGGCGGCGGTGGCAGGGGCTGGATGACCGCAACATAGCTGCCGGGCAGGGCGGGGAAGGTCGCCCTCCCGCTGGCATCGAGCACGCCGCCGGCATCGATGCCGGTGCTGCCCTCGGTTGCCCGCAGCGTTACCTCGCCGACTGCAAGCGGCTGCCCACCGGCAGTCGCGGTGATTGTCACGTTGCTCCACGGCTGGTCAGCGTGCGGAACTTTCGAGCCGCAGCCACCGGCCACAAGCACCGTCGCGACGACCGCGAGAACCCACCGCCCCGGACAGGTATTTCGCTCGGGCTGGTTTCGCTCACTGAGGATCTCGCTCACCAGTCACCCCCAGTCACAAGGCCGTCGTCCTTACAGCAGAGGCGGTGAAGCGTTCCGAGTTCAATTGTCTCGTTGAGAAACCGTGTCGAGCCGTCAGCCAGCATCACATGGATGCCGCCCGGATGGAATGAGTTGAGCAGTGTATTGTTGCCCCCGGTCAGGCATCCGGATTCGTCGCCCCCGATTGCCAATACCAGTTGGGCTGGCGGCGGACAGTGGTGATGCCATTAGCGTAAGCCAAGCTCGCGTCTGAAGCGAGTGTCATCGTGCCTACGGTGGTGTCATCCGCTTTTAAGTTGTACCACCCCATCCAGCCGCCGTGCCGATTGGCTGATATCTCGACACCATTCACCTGACCCGACTGTTCACCCACCATGATCGTGGACGATGTGCCGTCGGTGCAGTCCTTCACCTTGTTTGCCTGTAGGCTGAGCATGCCGCTGCGAGAAAAACACCCCACAGAACTGCTGCTGCTTGGAACCGCAATCATGCCCGATCGGCCAAAGGGATCGCGGTTGCCGCTCGTTGCGGCTGTTGCCGCCCCCGCGATCCCGACGTAATCGATGCACTGCGTTTTATTGCTACCATTGACAGCATAGATTCGATCGTCGATAGGGGAACTGTCATACAACGCCGGAAACAGGCTCGATGGACATTGATACGCGTTGATGACCACGTTGTAGAGGGCGAGGGTGTTGTTGGGATTACCGCCCAAAAGATCGCCCCTATATCTGCTGGTGCTCGTGAAGCTGAGGCGGCCGTACAAAGCCGCCTCTTCGAGGTAGGGCCGGATATCGACATGCCAGTTCCAGTTGCCTGCGGTTCGACTCGTCGTTGGCAGCGTCGCCCCCGGCGGGAAGGCGCGCTTCGCGTCGTGGTGGCTGTGCAGGGCGAGCCCCTGCTACTTCAGGTTGTTGCTACACGACGACCGCCGCGCCGCCTCCCGAGCAGCCTGTACCGCCGGCAGCAGCAGACCGACCAGCACCCCGATGATGGCGATCACCACCAATAATTCGATCAGCGTAAATCCGCGGCGATTCATGATGCTTCCCCTCATAGACAAGAACTTGATAGGTCACCCGACCGCAGGCTGTATGATAGGTTTTAGCGGGGGCTTATTCAAGGGTTTTTTGGCCGGCCTGCCGCACGTTTTTTGAAACTCAGTTTTTGGCGATCACGACCACGCGGTCGGGCGCGATCAGCCGTAGCGGACGGGTTTCGGTGTTGCCCTCGAGGGTCACCCGCCCGGCCACGTCGCCCTTGAGTTCCACATCGGGCAGCGTGGCGGGCCGGCCGTCGGCCTCGAAGCGGCAGTGGTCGAGCGTCAGGTCGACCGTGACCGGATGCACTGTGCCGGTCAGGCTCACCAGCCGGCCCATGCCAGTCACCCCCCGCAAGACGGCCGTGAGGTTCGAGTTTCCGCTGATGAAGTTGGGCCGCCGCGGCGAATCGCTCGTGCAGTCTTCAAAGGTCACCTCGCAGACCGGAAGGTTTTCCGGCACCACCTCAGGGTGCACCGCCCGGTGATACTTGCCGTCTTCCCAGGCCGCCGAAAAGCCACTGCGGGCCCGCGACTGGATCCCGCGAAACACGACGTTGCGGATGCTCGCCTGCGTGACACCGTCGGAGGTGTTGTGGACGAAGGTGAGCCCCTCGCGAGACTTCCAAGCTCCTGCTGTGTGCTCCGGGGGCGTGTTCGATTCGTGCTGCGTGGTGTCGAAGGTGGCCAACACGCGATAGACGTGGTCGCCATGCCGCACAGTGTCGCCATTCTGCAGCCGGATCCCGGGGTGCCAATCGACCCAGGCTCCGGTGAGCAGCCGCGACACACTGCCCGGGTGTGGCACGGCCGGATCCCGCGGCTCATCGATGATGTTTTCGATAACGCCATCGCTGATGTCGCCCTGGGCTGGATTCGCGCTCGGATAGTCCTGGGCATTGAGCGCGAGCGCGTCGTCGCCGGTCTGGCAGACGCCGTTGCGAATCGCAAAGCCCTTTCCGGGCCCGAGATGCACCCCGTCCTTGTTGCCCCGGATCTCGAAGCCGTCGACCAGCAGGTTTTCAAACGTGCAGATATGCAGGGCAAACTGCGGCGTCTCGAGGTCGAGGCAGCGGAAGTTGGTGATGGCGGCATCCTTCGCCCGAAAAAGCGCGATCAGCCCCCGCAGGCCAAAGCCCGGATCGGGCGGAGGCGGGAGGGCAACCTGGCCGTTGCAGGCGATCTCAATGCCATCGATGGCAATCCCTTCGTTCCACTCCCGCGTCTGGATGCCACGATTCGCCAGCACGAAGCCGTATCTGGCGACCTTGCGGAGGATGACGCCGGGGCGGCATTCCAGCCGGGTATGACTGTCGAGCCAGACCGTGGCGTCGAGGTCATAGACACCGGGCGTGGTGATCGTGACCAGTTTGTTGCCACCCGCCACGGCCCGCTGCAGCGCGGCGACGTTGTCGGCCGCCGTGGCTGTAGGTGAAAAGCCATGCGCACCAGCATCGACGGTCACCCGGTCGGGCTGTCGGGGGCCCGCACCGCCCGCCAACACAAGCAACGCAACGCCCAGCACCACACCACGCAGATCGGCGGCAGGGAAACGACGGCGGCTCATCACGATCCCTCATCATTCACAATCGCGGCGGTCATTGAAAACTCTGACAGTCGCAACCTATCGTATAACTAGTCGACCGGATCATCAAACTTCTTTTTTACGAAGCAGCCGGCTGGATGTTCCTCGCGTCATCACCCCACCGAGCCGCCGCCCCAGCCACATGGCTGATCGCGGTGATTGCGGCAGCCATGCGGATCGCCGCCGCGGCGGAAGGCCCGGAAGTCGTGCTCGCGGAACACGGCCGCACTCAGCATGTCATCGTGCAGGCCGCCGCAGCGACACCGGCCGAGCAGACGGCCGCGACTGAACTGGCCACCTACCTTGCTCGCATCACGGGGGCGGAGTTTCGGATCGTCGCGGAGGCAGCCGATGCCGCCCCCTCGAAGGCCGTGTATGTGGGCTGGACGCAGTTTGCCGCCGCACACGGCGTGAAATGCGAACAGCTCGGCGGGGAGGAGTGGCTGGTGCGGCCCGCCGGCGACAACCTGATCGTCACCGGCGGGCGACCGCGTGGCACGCTCTACGCCGTCTGGGAACTGCTGGAGCATTTCGGCTGCGTGTGGGCGGCCCGCGACGCGGAGCTCGTGCCCCGCAAACCGACGCTCGACTTCTCCGGCACGCTGAGCGGCCGGCCCGCCATCCGGCTCCGCAACCTCCACACCAACTTCCACGAGGGGGGCTGGGGATACGATCGGGCGACCATCGAAGCCGAGGAGTGGTTTCGCCAGCGGAACCGGCAAAACTCGTTTGGCTATGTGGGCGAGCCGCGGTTTGGCGGCGGGGAATACATGCGGCCCATGAAGAGCAGCCACACCGCCGATTCCTTCTACGTTCCGTGGGAGACCTTCTTTGCGAGCCACCCCGACTACTTCGCCATGGGCAAGGACGGCAAACGCATCGATGGCACGAAGGCCCGCAGCGCGGCCGGTCAACTCTGCTACACGAGCGAGGGTGCGCGGCAGGTGGCGCTGGTGAAGCTGAGAGAGACGATCGCCGAGGCATACGCCCAGGCCGACAAGGCCGGCCTGCCGCGGCCCTGGCTCTATGACATCAGCCAGGCCGACAACGACGACTGGTGCCATTGCCCACCGTGCCGCGAGTTGATTGAACGGGAGGGCGCCAACAGCGCCACCCTCCTCACCTTCATCAACGCGCTGGCCGCCGATATCGAAACCGACTACCCGGAGGTGCGGCTCACGACCATGGCCTACATGCCCACGGTGCAGCCGCCCAAGACCGTGCTGCCCCGGCCGAATGTCGTCGTGCGTTGGATCGACTGGGGCGGCTTCAAGGAAGCCCCCGACACGACCCGCCCGCTGCGGGAGCAGCCGGAGCGGGCCGACAATTTCCTGGCATGGACCGCGATCACCCCGGCGGGGCTGGCGATCTGGGACTACGGCCTCGGCAACGCCCCGGCAAACGTCCCGCTCAACCCCGTGCCCGTGCTGGCCGACGACGTGCGGTTCTATGCACAAAACCATGGCCGCGCACTCTTGTTTCAGAGCGGCGAAATGGGCCCGTGGCGGGAAGACTCGTTCAAGCCGCTCTACGACTTCATCGCGCTGCGGCTGATGGCGCAGCCGGAGGTGTCGTTGGACGAGCAGGTTGG
The DNA here is from genome assembly GCA_964477765.1 of uncultured Candidatus Kuenenia sp. GTDB lineage: Bacteria > Planctomycetota > Planctomycetia > Pirellulales > UBA1268 > CACORA01. Next base: position 6,356 of record CAYZFV010000264.1, on the reverse strand, counting down.
CAGGTTTATGGATGCCTATTTCGGAGCCGCCGCCGAACAGGCCTGTGTGGCGGCCGACGACCCGGCGGCCCTGCGCCGCGTCCGCCGCGAGTCGCTGCGGATCTATCTCTCGCTGCTCGAGGGCTGGGACGCGCTCGCGCCGACAAACGGTGGCGAACCGCCGTTTGACCGCGCCGCCTTGCTCGCCCGGCTGCAAACGGCCGGCGCGGATGTGCTGAGCGTCTATTCGGAGAAGATCCGCCCGCGGCTGACGGCGGCGTTGGCCGAACGGGTGGACCGAATCGCCAACCCGAAACCCTTGCCCGCCGAGTTGGCGGACACGCCGAGAGAACGCGTCATCGATCTCTACGGTATGGATCTGTATGGCAAATGCCTGAGCCCCTTGGAATCCGACCCCGATTCCAGCGTCAGCCAGGGCCTGCGACTGCCGCAGCACTGTTCCAAAAAGGGCCCGGAAGATACGTTTGACATCTACGACAAGGCGTCCAACTCCTACGGCCCCAGGCGGGTGATCAAGCCGCTCCCGCAGGATGGGCACTATCGGCTCTACCATGTGGGCCGGTACACCTTTACCAGCAGCACGGCAGGGCTCTTCACCTCACCGTCCTGGCATATCGGCGTGCCGCTGGGCATGGCCTACAACCAGACGGCCGATGCCGCGGGGAACACCTACGACGTGTATGTTTCCGCGAAATGCACCGGTCCGATCTACATCGACGGGAGCACCGACAGCGACAACGGCTTCTGGCTGGATCGGGTGATCCTGGTGCGGGCAGAGCCGCATTGACGACAATCGACAAGAAGACCGGATCATCTCCATTTCCCCTCACCCCTTTCGTGACAAACCCATGCCCTCATCCATGCCGCCATCGAAGTCGAAACGACCCCGCCGCCCGGGCCGCCCGCCAGGGAAAGCCCGGCTCGCCGTCGCCGGCAAGGCCGAGCCCGAGGGGGATCTCGTCGCGCAGGTGATCGTTCACCTGCGAAAAGAAATCGTCTCGGGCTCCTATGCCGCCGGCATGTCGCTGCCAAGCGAAGGCAGCCTGGCCGAGACGCTGGCCGTGTCGAGGACGGTGATCCGCGAGGCGATGCGGACCCTGCGGTCGCAGGGGCTGATCGTGATGAGCCAGGGGGCGCGGCCGCGGGTGGCCGAGGTCGATGCCGGCCCTGCCGTCGAGTCGCTCGGCCTGCTCCTCACGCGGTCGCGGACGACGCTCCTGCAGCTCACCGAAGTCCGGCAGCCACTCGAGTCGAGAATCGCGGCACTCGCCGCCGAGCGGGCCAGCGCCGCCCAGATCACGGCGCTCGAGGCCGCGATCGACGATCTCGAACAGGCGACGAGCCTCGGCGGCCGTGTCGAAGCCGACATCCGCTTCCACGACCTGCTCGCCGCGGCCACCGGCAATCCCGTCTTCCACGTGCTGCTCAAGGCGATCGGCGGACTGCTCGACGAATCGCGGCGCCGCACGATCAAGGCGGCGGGGCCGGAGCCGGCGATCATCGGACACCGCGAGATCCTCGCCGCCGTGGCCCGCCACGACGCGAAGGCCGCCGAAGCCGCGATGCGGCGTCATCTTGATTGGGCCGCCCACGACATCCGCGCCGCCGCGAAGAAGGGGAGGCCGTCGTGATGACGGCCTGGGCCCGGGCTGGTTGCTGCTGCGGACTCCTGGTCGTGGCACTTGGCGGCGGCTCGCTCACCGCCGCCCCGCTTGATGACCTGCGGCCGCTCGTGACCACCCGCCAGTGGACCGAACACCGCACCGACGACGCCGGCGCGGTGCAGGCCCACGACGTCACCGCGGAAATCTGGACGGCCGCCTTCCAGCGACGCATCGACGGAACCAAGCGGCTGGAGATTCCCGCGCGACCTGAGCCCTACTACGTCGACCGTCCGCTCGTGCTCCCGTCGAACGCGGCAATCGTGGCCGATCCCCGGGCAGAGATCCGGCTCGTGCCGGGCATCAACACCTGCATCATCCGAAATGCAAACCTCGTTGGCTTCGCGAGCGGTGCCGTGCCGGCCGACACGCAGCCCGACACCGACATCCTGATCGAGGGCGGCATCTGGACGACGACACTTGCCACGACGGCCGACGCCCCGCGGGGCAACGTCCACGGTCGTTCCGCGACGACCCAGCCCGTGCCCGGCACCCACGGCGTGATCCTGCTGCAAAACGCCCGCGGCGTGCGGATTCGTAACATGACCGTGCGAGAGAGCCGACCCTTCGCCGTTCATCTGGGCAACGTGCGCGACTTCGTGATCGATGGCCTCATGCTCGATCACACGCACCGCGACGGCGTGCATGTGTCGGGGCCGGCGGCCGACGGCCTGATCCGCAACGTCCGCGGCGTGTCGAAGGACGATCCCGTCGCCCTCACCGCCTGGGACTGGCGGCAGTATGCCCCGAGCTTCGGCCCGATCGAGCGGGTCGTGATCGAGGACATCACCGGCTCGCCCCCCGGGGCCTCGGCCAACAACGCCATCCGCCTGCTGCCGGGCGTGAAACGGTTTGCCGATGGCACGCTGCTCGAGTGCCCGATCCGCGACATCACGCTTCGCCGCATCACCGACATCGCCGCCTTTAAATGCTACGACCAGCCGAATCTCGAGGTTTCCGCCGGCACGGACCAAAGCGACCCGATCGGCCGGCTGGAAAACATCCGCTTCGAGCAGCTCACCTTCCATCGCCCGGGCACGATCGAACTCCATGCCGACACCGACGGACTCGTGATCGACGGCGCGACGCTCGCCTTCGACCCACCGGCCGCCTGGCACCTGCTCGCCATCGGCCCCAAGTCGATGACCTACAAGGGCAACCAGGCCGATCCCGCGACATGGCGGGAGATCTTTTCGCCCGACCGCGACTGCACCGTGCAAAACGTTGCGATCAGTGGTGTGAGGCTTGCCGGGGCGGCGGAGGATCTGCCGCTCGAGCGAGTCGTAAACGTGATCGAACTGCAGCCCAACCCTGAGTACCCGCGGACCACGCCCAAAGGCGGCACGGGCAAGGGCAGGTGGGTGCGAGAATGAGGATCAAGAAACAACGATGCGAGGAATGACACCATGCATAAAGTCGTGATCACCGATTTCATCGCCGACGACCTCGCTCCCGAGAGGCAAGCCCTCGCCGGGCTGGCCACCGTGGAGGCGTTCGACGCCTTCCATGAAGACCAGTTCGTGGGCCGGATCGAGGATGCCGCCGCGATCATGATGTATCACAACATCCGGCTGACGCGGCCCACGATCGAGCGGCTCGAGCACTGCCGGCTGATCGTCCGCTGCGGCGTGGGATTCGACAACGTCGATCACGCCTTCGCCCGCGAACGGGGCATCGCGGTGGCCAATGTGCCCGACTACGGCACCGAGGAGGTGGCCGACTCGGCGATCGGCATGATGCTCGCCCTCACCCGCGGCATCCACCAGTTCAACACGCGGCTCCGCGACCGGCCCGACCCGTGGATGTATCACGTGTTCTCCCCGCTGCACCGGCTGCGCGGGCGGACGTTTGCGATCGTGGGCCTCGGCCGGATCGGCATCGCCACGGCCCTGCGGGCCAAGGCGCTGGGGATGGACGTCGCTTTTTTCGACCCCTACCGGCAGGACGGCTTCGACAAGGCGCTGGGCATCCGGCGGGTCGAGTCGCTGGAAGAACTGTTTCGCCAAGCGTTCGTGCTCAGCCTCCACTGCCCGCTCACGCCCGAGACCCGGCATCTCGTCAACGCCGACTCACTCGCCTCGCTGTCGCCAGGAGCGTTTCTCGTGAACACCGCCCGCGGCGGCGTGGTCGATACGACGGCGATCCCGGCGGCCCTCGCCTCGGGCCGGCTCGCCGGCGCGGGCATCGACGTCTTGCCGCAGGAGCCACCGGCCGATGACGACCCGCTGCTCGTCGCCTGGCGCGACCGAGAGCATCCGGCCTTCGAGCGGCTGATCATCAATCCACACGCCGCGTTTTATTCCGAAGAGGGCCTGCTCGACATGCGGGTGAAGGGGAGCGAGGCCTGCCGCCGCGCGCTCCTCGGCGAGCCCCTCCGCAACATCGTGAACTGATCTCCCCGCGGTCGCGTGGCACCGATCACATGCTCGCGGTCGTACACTCAGGCCAACGCACGTCGTCCTCTCCCACCTCGCTCGGTGCCACCATGCATACGCTCCGCCCTCTGCTCGTGCTGCTTCTGTGCTGCTGCTCACGCCCGCTGCCAGCCGCTGAAACCCAACTCTTCGTCGCGCCGTCCGGAAACGACACGGCCGCGGGAAGTCGCGAGGCCCCGCTGGCCAGCCTGACCGGTGCCCGCGACCGGATTCGGCAACTCCGCAGCCAGGGCGTCGGCGGCCTGGTGATGGTCGCGTTCGCCTCAGGAACCTACGCGTTCACGGCCCCAGTCTCCTTCTCCAAACAAGACTCCGGCACGGCGGACGGACCGGTCACCTACATGGCAGCCGCCGGCCAGCCCGTGCGGTTCACCGCGGGCCGTACGGTCAGTGATTGGCAGCCGCGCGACGCTGAGCCCTGCCGGCCACACCGCTGAAAACAATCATGTCTTCCGCTATTCCCGGCGGGCTCGGACCTATCGAGCCGGCATCGCAGTCTCCGGGGTCGGCAACCGGATCATCCGCAACCTGATCCACCACGGTCCCCACATGGCGATCTCGGCCGGCGGCAACGACCACGTCGTGGAGGGCAACGAAGTCCACAACGTGGTCGCCGAGAGCGGTGATGCCGGGGCCTACTACGTCGGTCGCGACTGGACACAGCGGGGGAACGTGCTGCGGGGCAACTATTGGCACGACATTGTCGGCGCGACCGGCTTTGGCGGGATGACGATCTACCTCGACGACCAGCACTGCGGCCACACGATCGAGGGCAATCTCTTCCAGCGGTGTTCCCGGGCGGTCTTCATCGGTGGCGGAGACGACAATCTTGTCGTCAACAATCTCTTTTTGGATTGCCACCCGTCGGTCCATGTCGATAACCGGGGCATGGGCTGGCAGAAGGCGGCCACCGACGACCCCCAGGGCACGCTCCGCACCCGGTTTGCCGCCATGCCCGTCACCAGCGACCTCTGGAAACAGCGGTATCCGACCCTCGCCGATACGTTGGAAGACGAGCCAAATATTCCGAAGCGGAATGCCTTCCTGCGCAACATCAGTGTCGGCGGACGCTGGGACGACCTGCACCCGGGCACCATGAGCTACCAGACAGTCGAAGACAACCTGGCCTTCGACGACAACCCCGACTGGGCCCGCCTGCAGACCGACGGCGAGGGCAGGCCGACGAGCGTGATCTTCGAAGACCCCGCAGCGGTGGAAAAAATCGGCTTCCAGCCGCTGGCCTTCAACCGGATGGGCATCTATGCCGATCCGCACCGGGCCAGCTGGCCGGTGGCCCGTGAGGTTGAGCCGGTCTCATTTGCCAAGTAGCGAACGCCACCAATCATTCGTCGGCTCATGATCAATGCTCGACAGAAAGCAACGTTTCTTGATCACAACCGCTCCTCGGCCACCAGCTCTGCAACATCGTGGAATGATCCCAGTGCGAGAAAAACGTAAACAAATTGCAATGCATTCAGGTTGTGGTGATGGCCGTGTGACCTAAAATTTTGATGTCGGAAGGAGGTCAAGGTGAGACGCTGTTCACGATCGTGTTCGCTCGCCGGCGCTCGGCGACCTGCTTCAGGCATCCGAGCTGTGGCTCAGCTTGCTCCACTGCTGGTGGCGGGCCTCCTGATTGGGAACCTGGCCCCCGCCTCTGCCGACACGATCGACTTCGAGGCCGAGATTCGTCCGCTGCTCGTTGCCAAGTGCGGCGACTGCCACGGGCCCGACACGCAGGAGAGCAGCCTGCGGCTCGATGTGCGGCATCGCGCCTTCAAGGGGGGTGATTTCGGTTCCGTTATCGAGGCCGGCAAGGCAGCCGAGAGCGAACTCGTCAAACGAATCACCCGCGCCGATCCCGATCACGCGATGCCCCCCGACGAGCCGCTCGCGGCCGATGAGATCGCCCTCCTCACCCGCTGGATCGACGCCGGAGCCGAGTGGCCCGAGACCGACGCCGACCGCCTCGCCCGCGAGACCGACCGCGACCCGCGGCTCGACCACTGGGCCTGGCAGCCCGTCACGCGGCCCCACGTGCCGCCCGCCCGATCCGGCTGGCCTGCCGGCAACAAGATCGACCGGTTTCTCCAGCAGACGCTCGCCGAAAAACAGCTCGCCCCCGCTCCCGAGGCCGACCGCCGCACGCTGATCCGCCGGCTCTCGTTCGACCTGCTCGGCCTGCCGCCCAGCCCGGAGGGGGTGGCCGCCTTCGTCGCCGATGAATCGTCCGACGCCTACGAGCGACTCGTCGACCGCC
>CAYZFV010000263.1:0-8640 GCA_964477765.1 uncultured Candidatus Kuenenia sp. | reverse complement strand
CGGCATTCGGCTGCAGGCTGATGCCGGCATACCCCGTCGCCTCGCCGAGCCACTCCCGCAGCTGCCGCTCGAGCACCGCATAGCCTTCCCGCTGATCGGCCGGCGCGAAGGGATGCACACGGGCGAACTCCGGCCACGTGATCGGGATCATCTCGCTCGTGGCATTGAGCTTCATCGTGCAGCTGCCGAGCGGGATCATCGTGCGGTCGAGGGCGAGGTCGCGATCGGCCAGCTCCCGCAAGTAGCGGAGCATCTGCGTCTCGCTGCGGTGCGTGTGAAAGACCGGATGCGTCAGGAAGGCACTCGTGCGGCGGAGTGACCCGGGCAGGAGCGGTGCTGCCTCGTGTTCACACTCGACAAACTCGGGCACCTCCTGGCCGGCGGTGGCAAACACCTCCCAAAGTCGCACCACGTCGGCCGTCGTCGTCGTCTCGTCGAGCGTGATGCCGAGCGTGGCGGCGTCGATCAGCCGCAGGTTCATCCCGAGGCTCCGAGCCCGGTCGGCAAACTCCGTCGTCTGCGGGCCGGTGTCGAGGCAGAGCGTGTCGAAGGCCTGCCGATTCCGCACCGGGATGCCGAGCCGTTCGAGCCCCGCAGCGAGCGTCGCCGTGAGATCAGCGACCCGTTGGGCAATCCGCCGCAGCCCGTCGGGCCCGTGATAGACGGCATACATCGAGGCCACCACCGCCGGCAGCACCTGCGCGGTGCAGATGTTCGACGTCGCCTTCTCGCGGCGGATGTGTTGCTCGCGGGTCTGAAGCGCGAGCCGGTAGGCCGGCTTGCCGGCGGCATCGATGCTGACGCCCACGAGCCGCCCCGGCAACGACCGCTTCAACGCGTCGCGGCAAGCCAGAAACGCCGCATGCGGCCCACCGCATCCCATCGGCAGGCCAAACCGCTGCGTCGAACCGACGACGATATCGCCCCCCCACTCCCCCGGTGGCGTAAGCAGCGTGAGCGCGAGCGGATCGGTCGCCACGCACACGGTGGCCCCCTTCGCATGCGCCCGCTCGGCGAGATCCCGCCAGTCGGGCACGTCGCCATCGGTGGTCGGATACTGCACGAGCACGCCGAAGCAGTCTCCCTCGTCGAGAAGATCACCCACATCACCGATCACGAGATCGATGCCGAGGGGCTCTGCCCGCGTGGCAAGCACTTCGAGTGTTTGCGGGTGGCAGCGCCGATCGACGAAGAACACGCTCTCCTGCGACTTGGAAACCCGGTGGGCCAAGGTCATCGCTTCGGCTGCGGCCGTCGCCTCGTCGAGCAGCGACGCATTGGCGATCGACATCCCGGTGAGATCGCAGACCATCGTCTGAAAGTTGACGATCGCCTCCATCCGCCCTTGGCTGATCTCGGCCTGATAGGGCGTGTAGGCGGTGTACCAGGCGGGGTTTTCCAGAATGTTGCGTTGGATCACGGCCGGGGTGTGGGTGGCGTGATAGCCCTGGCCGATGAAGCTCTTGAGCAGCGTATTGCGGGAGGCGATTGTCTTCAGTTCCTCGAGCGCCGCCGCCTCGGAGAGGGCAGCAGGCAGCCGCATCGTGTCGTGCCTGGCGATGCTCGACGGCACGATCTGCTTGATCAGCGCGGTCAGCGAGGGTGCGGCCACCGTTGCGAGCATGTGGGCTTCGTCAGCCGGGGCGATGCCGATGTGGCGGGCGGCAAACTCGCGGCAGCCGGCCGGGGCATCGCCGAGATCGGTGGCTGTGGGGCGGGGCTCGGCGACTGCGGCGGAGGAAACAGCAGGAGGCATGACGGGGCTCCATGGTGAAAGTCGACGGCTCATCCGAGCCGGCGGCGGGAACCCTGTTGTCCTGGTACCTGAGAGATTCGCGCTCGGGTTTCGACCCGGGGCTTGCCCCTTCGGTGGGTGAAGCTGTGGCAGCCGCACCGCTCTCCAACAGTTCTTTATGGTCAGTTCTTTTGCCTGAGCGTTCTGCCTTCGGCGGTCTTGCGACTCTCTCCTGACCACTCGAAGTCTACGACTCCCCCTGCCGACCGACAACGGCCTTCCCGCTCCCAAAACCATCCCGCTGCGGAAATATCCCGGTTTTTTGCACATGCAGCGCCGGCAACCTATCCTCCAGAGAGGTTCGGCGCATCCTTCCCTTCTTCCCTGCATTGTGACCGCTCTCGTTCGGACTATTCCTTGCCGCCCCAGCGTGATGTCATTCGCGGCAGGGGCGGTGCTCGCGTTTGCGGCCACGATCCTCGGCGTCGGCTGCCGACCGATCGCCGCCGACGCCCAGCCGGGCCGCCGGCAGGCTGGCCCACCGCAGGTGACGGTGGCTCTGCCGCTCTCGCTCCAGACGATCGACTGGGATCCTTACACCGGCCGACTCGCCCCCATTGAAGAGGTCGAGGTGCAGGCCCGTGTAAATGGCTATCTCTTGTCGCATCACTTCGAGGAGGGCCAGCCGGTCGAGAAGGGGCAGCTGCTCTTCGTGATCGACCCGCGGCCCTACGAGGCCACGCTGGCCCGCGCGCGAGCCGCCCAGGAGGAGGCCGAGGCGATGCTCAACGCCGCCGAGGCGAAGGTCCGCGAGGCCGAGGCCAACCGCAAGCAGGTGCAGGCCCGGCTCGAACTTGCCCGGGCCCGGCTCAAGCGGGCCCGCCGCCTCGCGCCGACCGGCGCCATCAGCGAAGACGAGATCGACGAGATCGTGGCCACCGAGCGGCAGGCCGAGGCCGACGAATTCGCGGCCGTCGCCGAAATCGAATCGGCCCGTGCGGCCGTGGCCGCGGCGCAGGCGGTGATCGCCACGGCGGAGGCGGCCGTGACCGCCGCCGAGCTCGACGTCGGCTACTGCCGGATCACCGCCCCGATCTCCGGCCGCATCGGCCGCCGCCTGGTGACCGAGGGCAACCTCGTCTCGGGTGGCCAAGGCTCCGCGCTGCTCACCACGATCGTCACCACCAACCCGATCCATGCCTACTTCGACGCCGACGAGCAGGCGCTGCTGAAATACATCCGGCTCGATCAGCAAAACAAGCGGGTGATCTCCCGCGACGTGAAGAATCCCGTCTACATGGCGCTCGTCGACGAGCAGGACTATCCGCACGAGGGCTACATCGATTTCGTCGACAATCGTGTCGACGCCGCCACCGGCTCGATTCGCGCGCGGGCCATCTTTCCCAACGACGACGAGTCGCTGGTGCCGGGCGTGTTTGTGCGACTGCAGGTGCCGGGCAGCGGTGTGGCCGAGCGGCTCCTCCTCCCCGACTCCGCGATCTCGATCGATCAGGCGTCAAAGTTTGTCTATGTGATTGACGCGGCGAATGTGGTGCAGGTTCGCCGCGTGACGACTGGAGATCTCGCGAAGGGACTGCGGGTGATCACCGACGGGCTCGATGGCAGTGAACGGGTCGTGATCAAGGGCGTGCAGCGGTGTCGGCCCGGCCAGCCGGTGGAGCCCACGCAAGAAACGCTCGAGCCGGGCCCCGATCTCGGGCTGCCCGACACCTACACGCCGGTGCCGCGGGAGAAGTGGCTGCGGCCGGCGGCCCCGCCGGCCGGCCCGCCCGCCGCAGGAGCGGCCTCGTGAGGTTCGCCCACTTCTTCATCGACCGGCCGATCTTCGCGACGGTGCTTTCCGTCGTCGTGCTGATCGTGGGGGCGCTCAGCTATTTCGCGCTGCCGGTCTCGCAGTATCCCGAGATCGCCCTGCCCACGGTCGTGGTCACGGCCAGCTATCCCGGCGCCACGGCCGAAACGGTCGCCGAGACGGTGGCCACGCCGCTGGAGCAAGAGATCAACGGCGTGGAAAACATGCTCTATGTCGAGTCGCAGTCGACCGACGACGGCCGCATGACGCTCACGGTGACGTTTGAACTCGGCACCGACATCGACCGGGCGCAGGTGCTCGTGCAAAACCGCGTCGCCCGCGCCGAGCCCCGCCTGCCGGCGGAGGTGCGGCAGGCCGGCGTCATCACGGCCAAGACGTCGCCCGAGCTGCTGCTCGTCGTGCATCTGATCTCCCCCGACGCTTCCCGCGACCAGCTCTACATCGCCAACTTCGCCTATCTCCAGATTCGCGACGTGCTCGCCAGGATCAACGGCATCGGCGAACTGCGGATCTTCGGCGGCTCCGAATACTCGATGCGGGTCTGGCTCGATATCGAGCGGCTCGCATCGCTCGACCTCACCGCCGGCGATGTCGTGGCGGCGCTGCGGGAGCAAAACGTGCAGGTGGCGGCCGGCAAGATCGGCCAGACGCCGCTGCCCCACCCCGCCGACACCGAGCTCACGATCACGAGCCAGGGCCGCCTGAAGACCGCGGAGGAATTCGCCGACATCGTCATCAAGCGCGGTGCCGACGGCCGGCTGGCGCGGCTGGCCGACGTGGCCCGCATCGAGCTCGGCTCCCAGGACTACTCGGTCAACAGCTACCTCGACGGCGACAACGCGGTGGCCGTGCTCGTCTTCGCCCGGCCCGGCACCAACGGCGTGGAGACGGCCCATGCCGTGCAGCAAACGATGCGGGAGCTGCGGCCCGGGTTTCCCGCGGGAGTCGACTACACGATCGCCTACAACCCGACGCGGTTCGTCGAGGAATCGATCGCCGAGGTCTTCCAGACGCTCTTCGTGGCGACCGCGCTGGTGGTGCTGACGGTCTTCATCTTTCTCCAGCGGTGGCAGGCCACGCTGATCCCGGTGGTCGCGATCCCGATCTCGCTCGTCGGCACGTTCTCCGTGATGGCCGGCCTCGGCTTCAGCCTCAACAGCCTCTCACTCTTCGGCCTCGTGTTGGCGATCGGCGTGGTGGTCGACGACGCGATCGTGGTCGTGGAAAACGTCGAGCGGCTGATCGCCGAGGGGATGCGGCCCAAGGAGGCGACGAAGCTGGCGATGACCCAGGTGGGCTCGGCCCTGATCGCCACCACGCTCGTGCTGGTGGCCGTATTCGTGCCGACCGCCTTCATCGGCGGGATCAGCGGGCAGTTTTACCGGCAGTTTGCCATCACGATCGCGGCGGCCACCTGCTTCAGCACCTTCGTGTCGCTCACGCTCACGCCGGCGATGTGTGGCCTGCTCCTTCAGCCGGCCGATGCTCCGCGGGGGCTCATCACCCGGCTGATGAACCTGACCTTCGGCTGGCTGTTCGTGCCGTTCAACATCGTGTTCACATGGGCCAGCGATCTCTACGGCGCGATCGTGGGGCGGTTCGTTCGGATGGGCTTGTTGATGCTCCTGCTCTATGCCGGGCTGCTCGTCGCCACCAAAGCCAGCTTCGATCTGGTGCCCACCGGCTTCATCCCCGAGCAGGATCAGGGCTACCTGATCGTGGCGGCCCAGCTTCCCGACGGCGCGTCGCTCTCCCGCACCGACGCCGTGGTGCGGCGGATCAGCGAAACCGCCCTCTCGATCGACGGCGTCGAAAATGCCGTGGCCTTCGCCGGCTTCTCCGGGGCGACGCGGACCAACGCCCCGAATGCCGCCGCCTGCTTCACCGCCCTGGAAGACGCCCGCACCCGCGCCGCCCGCGGCCGCTCGGTGGGCGTGCTGCTGGCGGAGATGCAGGCCAAGCTCGGCGCGATCCAGGAGGCACAGATCGTGGTGCTCGCCCCGCCGCCGGTGCGGGGTATCGGCAATGCCGGCGGCGTGAAGATGTATGTGCAGGATCGCAGTGGGGCCGGCTATGCGGCGCTCGGCGAGGCGGCCGGTGAGATCGTGGGCACGGCACTCGGCCAGCTCGGGCCGCAGAGCGGCCTCGCCTTCGCCACCAGCTTCTACCGCTCGAAGACCCCGAAGCTGTATGCCGACATCGATCGGGCGCGGGCCCAGCAGCTCGACGTACCGATGCGGAATGTCTTCGAGACCCTGCAGGTCTATCTCGGCTCGCTTTATGTCAACGACTTCAACTACCTCGGCCGCACCTATCGGGTGACCGCCCAGGCCGACGCTCCCTACCGCGACGAGGTGGAAGACGTGCTCCGACTCCGCACGCGAAGCGCCTCCGGCGCGATCGTGCCGCTCGGCACGATTCTCACGATGCAGTCGCGGATCGGCCCCGACCGGGTGATCCGCTACAACCTCTATCCGGCCGCCGACGTGCAGGGCATCACGCTGCCGGGGGCGAGCACCGGGCTGTCGATGACGACGCTCGAGCGGATCGCCGACGACACCCTCCCGCAGGGCTTCGCCTACGAGTGGACCGACCTGGCCTACCAGCAGAAGCTGGCCGGTTCGACGGCGCTCTTCATCTTCCCGCTGGCGGTGCTCTTCGTGTTTCTCACGCTCTCGGCCCAATACGAAAGCTGGCTCTTGCCCCTGGCGATCATCCTGATCGTGCCGCTGTGTCTGCTCTTCGCGCTGGTGGGCGTCTGGTTTCGGGGCATCGACAACAACGTGCTCACCCAGATCGGATTCGTGGTCTTGATCGCGCTGGCCTGCAAAAACGCGATTCTCGTGGTCGAGTTTGCCAAGACGCTTGAAGACGAGGGCCGCGACCGGTTTGCCGCGGCGGTGGAGGCCTGCCGGATCCGCCTGCGGGCGATCCTGATGACGGCCTTTTCGTTTGTGCTCGGCGTCATCCCGCTGCTGGTGGCGACGGGGGCGGGGGCGGAAATGCGGCGGGCGTTGGGCACGACGGTCTTTGCCGGAATGCTGGGGGTGACGCTGCTGGGCCTGTTCCTGACCCCGGTCTTCTACGTCGTGCTGCGGGGTCTCGTTCCTCGCGGATGATCGCATGAGGGGCGAAGTCGAGCCGGCTACGCATCGAGCACTTTTGTCAGAAATCGACGCAGACTTTGCATCGCCAACTCACGGTCGCTTTGGCTCAGCCGCCCCATTTCCTTGAGGACGATGGATCGCGCCACCGTTCCGAGTTTGTCGAGTCTGGCCGTTGACGGCAGCCGAAGGCCGGCCGCCTCCCAATCCTCGAGGGTCACATCTGAATCGCCGCGCACGTGGTGACTCGTGACCGGAACCACCAGCATGTCGGCGTCGGAATGTTCATAAATCACCAGAACCGGCCTCGCCTTATAGCCCCGGCCATCGGGGAACGGCAGCCGGGCAAGCAAGACATCACCGAATGGCACGACGACCGTTCCTTCACTCGAGGTCGTAGACTGAGTCGCTGTCGCCGTACGCGGCATACAGATGCGCCGCACATGCGTTCGTCCACTCCGAGCCTTCACTCGCCGCATCTTGTCGCTGCAACAAGTATTCGATGAAATGAAGGGCTTCCCGCTGAAGGTGCTCGGGCAACGCTCGTACCCGCGTCGATATTTGGTCGACCGTACTCATGGCCGAAAGTATATCCCAAGGCTGCCCGAGACGGAGGAATGGGGTAGTGAACGATGCCCGACATCAACCCCGCCACCCAAATGAGCCACGAAAGAAGGGGGCGAGCATCGTCCGACGAACGGCCTGCCAGACATGGGAGACGTGGCAGGGGCTCGTGCCGTGGCCGGCTGATCGGCTACGATAGTCGGGACGGTTGCGGTCACTGACCCCCGGCCTGCCCGATGGTGTAACGGTAGCACAAGGGATTTTGGTTCCCTTTGTCTAGGTTCGAATCCTAGTCGGGCAACTGCCCTTCCTTCCCTCCCCCTCGAGACTCCACCATGCCCCGCCGCAACGCATTCACGCTCGTCGAACTGCTCGTGGTGATCGCCATCATCGGCGTCCTGATCGGCCTCCTCCTCCCCGCGGTCCAATCGGCCCGCGAAGCCGGCCGCCGCATGTCGTGCATGAACAACATGAAGCAAAGCGGCCTCGCGATCCATGGCTACGTTTCCGCCCGCAAGGTGTTTCCGCCGAGCAGTAATAGTGGGTTTGGGAGAGGGGTGTGGTTGTATGGTTCGAGCGATCCGACCAGCATGGATATCCGGCTCCACAGCTTCGCGAGCCTGATCTTGCCGTATGCCGAAGCGAATGACGTCTTTGACGCCATCAACTACGACCTCTCATCGCTTGATCCAGCCAACCAAACGGCAGCGTCAAACGTCCTACCGATGTATCGGTGTCCGAGCTACAGCGGGAATGTGTACAGCAAAGACCCGCTTTATGTAGCAGTAGTGCAGTATGACAAGTTTGCAATCCGCAACTACACCGCAATCGGTGCCAAGACCATTTCAGGACTGTCTGGCCAAGACCCTAGTTTTCCCGCGGATGGCGTAATGTATCCACAGTCGAAGGTCGGCTTTAACAGCATCTCCGACGGCACCTCGAAGACACTCCTTCTGGCAGAGACAAAAGAAGAAAATGCAGCTGTTTGGATTGACGGCAGCACCGCCGCGGTTGCCGCCAGACCCTACGCACAAAACGAGAGCACGGGCTACACGCTTGAGGTTGTCGGAATCAATCACGAGAACTTTTTTCCGCAGACTTCGCAAAACCAAAACCCAATCTTTCAAAACTGGGGCCCATCGAGTCAGCATCCTGGTGGCGCGAACCACCTGTTGTGTGACGGATCGGTGAAGTTCATTCAGCAGACGGTCGACGTCAACACGTACGACGCCCTTGCCACCCGCAACGGCAACGACGTTGTCGGAGACTACTGAGCACCTGCCTCCTGGTGGATTCCGCGAGGGGTTGCCCGTGCCACGGAGCCGGCGTAGGAAACCGAGCGCAGCCAGGATGGCGAAAGCGAGGTTTCCTCCGAGCGAGCGGAGGGCATGGATGCCCGCAGC
>CAYZFV010000262.1:0-3771 GCA_964477765.1 uncultured Candidatus Kuenenia sp. | reverse complement strand
CGCGGCCGCGTGGGCCGGTCGCATCACCGGGCCTACTGCTACATGCTCGTCGATGAAAACGCCGTGCTCACGAGCACCGCCGCCAAGCGGCTCCGCGCGATCCAGGAGTTTTCAAGCATGGGGGCCGGCTTCTCACTGGCGATGCGGGATCTCGAGATCCGCGGCGCCGGCAACCTGCTGGGCACGCAGCAGAGCGGCCACATCGCCACGGTCGGCTACGAACTCTATTGCAAGCTCCTGGAGCAGGCCGTCCGCGGGCTCAAGGCGTTGCCGCCGGCCGAGCCGCCAGCGGTCAATCTCGATCTCCCCGGCGTGGCCTGGCTGCCCCGCGACTACATTCCCGATCTCCGCGGCAAGATCGATGTGTATCGCCGACTCTCGCGGGCCACCGAAGTCGCGCAGCTCGACGACATCGCCGCGGAGTTGGCCGACCGCTTCGGCCCGCTGCCGGAGGAGGCGCAGCGGCTGGTCGACTTCGCCCGCATTCGCGTGGCGGCGGCCCGGCATGGCGTCGACTCGATCAGCCGCCATCCCGGCATGCTGGTGATCGGCCACCACGACCGGAAGGCGATCGAGCGGCTGCAGGCCGCAGCGGCGAAGCGGGGCACGACGGTCCGCGTGGTCGATCAGAAGACAGCCGTGCTGCCGCTCGCCGAGAGGGTGCTCGCCAATCCCGACACCCTCATCATCGGGTTGATGGCATTCTTCGGAAAATAGACCCGGGAATCGCCTTGCATCCCCCGTTTTCTCCGTTGCGACCGGATCGGGGGCTCCCTACAGTCCCTGTCCCAAAGTGGCTCTCCCGCAGGCGGCGGCTCTTCGGATGCGCACCGTATGATTCACTTCCGCCCTTCCGCTATCACCCGCGTCGTCACCACCGGCGGGGCGGTTGTCTTCATGATCGCCGGTGGCGCCACCCCGATATGGTCGGCTGAGCCGCTGCCCACCTCGCCGCCCGCCCTTGAGCCGATCATGCGGCCGGCACAGATCGTGCCCACGCAACCGCCGGCCATCTCGCGACCCGACTCCTGGCCCGGCGGCAAGAAGACGGGGGGCAACCACGAGGCGATCGGCAAACACATCCTCTCGAGCATCCGGAAAAATCCTGGCGCGCCCCTCGAGCCTCTGGAGGCGATCACCCCCGAAGCGGTCGCCGGCTCCGTGATTCCGGCCCAATACACCGAATCGTTTGTGCCGCCGCAGTTGTCGGCCTCGGCCACGGCCACTTCTCAGGATCTCGCCCGGCTCAACATGCAGTCGCTCGAGACGGCGATGGTGGTGGCGCGGGTCGGTCCCGAAGTCGTGCTCGAGGGCGATCTCATGACCCCCGCCGCGAGCGAATGGCTGGCGAAGGTCTCCCCTGGCCTCCAGCCGGTGCAGATCCGCGAGCTCAAGCTCATGATCTTCAAGCAGGTGCTCACGCCACACATCGAGACGCTGCTGGTCTTCATCGATGCCTGCCGCACGATCCCCGAGGAGCGGCTTCCGGAGATCGAGGCCAAGGTCAACGAAGCCTTCGATGAATCCCAGCTGCCCAAGATGATGGAAGAGGCCGGTGTGGGCGGCATTCGGGAATACGAGCAGAAGCTCAAGGCGCAAGGCCAGTCACTGGAGCGGATGCGAAAGATGTTTTTCGAGCGGGCACTCGCCCAGCAGTGGCTCTCCACGCAGGTGGAGACCGACGACGAGATTCCGCACGCCGACATGATCGCCTGGTATGAAAACCATCTCGCGGAGTACGACATCCCTGCTCGGACGCGTTTCGAGCAGCTCACCGTGAAGATCACCCCCACGCAGACCCGCGACGAGGCGTGGAACAAGCTCGCCGCCATGGGCAACGACGTGTTTGGTGGTCGTCCGTTTGCCGATATCGCCCGCGAAAAATCCGAAGGGCCGACGGCCTCCAGCGGCGGCGTGTATGACTGGACGACGAAGGGCGCACTCGTGTCGAAGGTGGTCGACGAGGCGATCTTCACGCTGCCGGTGGGCGAGCTGAGCACGATCCTCGACGACGGGTCGGCCCTCCACATCATTCGCGTCACCGAGCGGACCGAGGCCGGCCGCACGCCGTTCATCGAGGCCCAGGTCGGCATCCGCATGAAGCTGCTCGAGGATCGCAAGAAGACGGAGATGGAGGCCTACCTCAAGCGGCTCAAGGATCGCACGCCGGTGTGGACCATCTTCGACGACGACCCCGCCGCCACGGTCACCGCCGGCCGCCCGACGCAGAGGCGCTGATATCTCGCTCCGCAAACACGACCGCCCGGCGGCCGCGGTCGATGCCGATGAGCCCGCCGGTCACCGGATCGACGGCAAACCCTTGACCGGGAAACGGGCAGTGCAGGGCCTCGATGAGTTCGAGCGTGTCGCCCGCCGCGGGTAGCCGCAGCCGATAGAGCACGCGAAAGTGATGATGCGACACGAGCAGAGTGTCGCCGTCCCACATCCCGCCGGAGCCGCTCATGCCGTCCCAGTCGGCCACGACCGCGGAGGGAAACGTGAAGCGGCGGCGTTCGCGGACAAAGCCCCCCGGCTCATATTCCACGAGCACGGTGCGGGCGTTGTCGTCGCCGTAGTGGGCGAAGCAGCACCACCAGCAGCCCTCTCGCACCACGCACCAGACGAGGCTGCCGGGCGGATCGCCGAAGACATGCTCCACACGAAGCGTGCTCGCCGCCGGGTCGTAGACGCGAATATCCGATTCGTGGGGCATGGCGGGGGAGTTGGAATGGGCACACCACACTTTTCCGTCGTGCATGAAGCCGCTGTTGAGGTGCTTCGTGTCGGGCGTGGTCGCGGTGGCCGTGAGCCGCCCGGTCGCCCGGTCGTAGCGAGCCACGGTGGTGCTCGAAATCACGTACACGTTGTTCCCGTCGGTGGCGGCCGCCTGGGTCGCGTAGGGTGATGCTAGCAGCCGCGATGTGGTCCATCCGGCAGCCCGTGGCAGGCCTGAGGTGACCGCCTCCGGTGCCACGGCGATGAGCAAAAGAATCACGAGAGCGTTCATCACCAAGCATCGTTGCCGATGCTTCCTGCGCTGGCTAGACTGCCGCGTGGCAGCAGCGATCGGCCGCGTTTTCGCCACCTCCAGGAGCAGCACCCCATGAGTGCCCCGACCACCAAACCCGTTGCCGCCCCTCCCTGGTCCGGTGCCAAGGCGGATGGCGTCGCCCGCCTCGAAATCAACGGCGACACGACCGAGATTCCGCTCATCGTGGGCACCGAGGGGGAGCGGGCCCTCGATATCGCCCGGCTTCGGGCCACCACCGGTACGATCACGCTCGACGAGGGCTACGTCAACACCGGCTCCACCACCAGCGCCATCACCTATCTCGACGGTGAACAGGGAATCCTCCGCTACCGCGGCTACCCGATCGAAGACCTCGCCGCGAAGGCGGATTATGTGGAGGTGGCCTATCTCCTGATCTACGGCAAGCTGCCCACCGCCGGCGAGCTCGACGCCTTCCGCTCGTCGCTGTCGCTCCACACGATGATCCATGAGGACATGCGGAGCTTCTACAACGGCTTCCCGCGGGACGCCCATCCGATGGCGATCGTCGGGAGCGTGGTCGGCGCGCTATCTACCTTCTACCAGGATTCGCTCGACGTCCGTGACCCCCAGCAGGTCGAGGTGAGCGTGCATCGCCTCCTGGCCAAGCTGCCCACGATCGCGGCCTACAGCTACAAGAAGTCGGTCGGGCAACCGCTGATGTATCCACGCAACGACCTCGGCTACTGCGAAAACTTCCTGCAGATGATGTTCGCGGTGCC
>CAYZFV010000261.1:0-2925 GCA_964477765.1 uncultured Candidatus Kuenenia sp. | reverse complement strand
TCCCCAAAAAATCCCCCCCGGGGGGGGGGGGGCGCCGCCCGCGCCCCCCCCGCCGCCCCACCGCGCGGCCTGGGCGAGCCGCAGGGCCTCGTCGAGCTTGGCCCGGCATTGCTGCGGATCAGCCGCCGAAAACTCGACGAGCAGGCCGGCATCCGCCACGGGAGGAATCAGCAGGTCGAAGGCCACCTTGGCCTTCCGGGCGAGCATGAGATGCCGCTTGTCGAAGAGGTCGCAGGCACTGGGGCCGAGCGGCCGCAGGCGGAGCGCCGCCTCCGCCGCCTTGTCGAGCGAATCAAAGAGGATCAGCCCCACGGCCGACGCTTCGGCATCGGCGGTGGTCTTGAGGGTGGCTTCCGTGACGATGCCGAGCGTGCCCTCGGCGCCGGCTAACAGTCTGGGGAGATCGATGAGCCCGTCGCGGTCGAGGCCGTCGAGCCGATAGCCGCCATGGAGGCTGCGGCCCGGCGGAAAAGCCGCTGCGATCGTGTCGCGTGATGCGTCGAGGATCGCCGCCACGCCGGCGGCCAGATTGGCCAATCGGTCGGGTGCGGGGTCGTCGAGCTGGGTAAACCGCGGCGGTGTCGGCTTCAGCTCCACGATGCTGCCGTCGCCGAGCACGACCTGCGCGGAAGCGACGCGGCTCCGCACGTCGCCAAACCGGGCGAAGCGGCTTCCCGACGTGTTGCGACCGATCATCCCACCGACCGTGGTCACACCACGATTGGCCGGATCGGGGCCGAACGTTTTTTGGAAGCCGGCGAGATGCTCTTCCAAACTCGCCCCGACGACCCCGGCCTGCACCCGCACGGTGGTGTCGCCCGTCGCCACGATCCTCCGCAGGAAGCGGCTGCAATCGATCACGACGCCGCTCCCCAGGGCCAGACCCGCCACGCTCGACCCGGCGCCGCGGGCATGCACAGGAATCTTCTCCTCGGCCGCCCAGCGGACCACGTTCGCCACGTCATCCGCCGTCCGCGGCCGTACCACCGCCAGCGGCCACACCTCGAACAGGCTGCCATCGGTCGCATAGAGCCCGCGGCTGGCATCGTCACAGAGCACGTCGCCGGAGACGATCCCGCGAAGGTCTTCTTCGACTCGGCGGCGATCCAGTTCCATGCCGGGCTTTCTGCGGTGCGGACCGTGGGGGCGTCAGGTGGCGGGCGGGCCGCCCGCGCCGCCGGCCGAAAGGCCCTGCGTGCGGGCCATCATCTGCCGATGCTTCTCGTGGGTTTCCAGATCGAAGCTGCCAAACGATTCCACGACGCCATCACCGGAATAGCGGGCGGCGCAGCGATAGCAGGTGAGGCACTCGGGCATCACGAAATAAAGCACCACGTCGAGCAGCGCCGTACCGAAAAGAATCGCAAACGTGGCCACCAGTTCCCGCATGCCCCACGCCACGCAGCTGGCCGCCAGCCCGGCCACGACGATGCCCACCCCGAGCCGCTGCGGAAAATCCTTCCGTCGAAAGAGTTCCGTGCTCGGGCAGACCAGACACCGCCGCAGCCGGAGCGGGCCCCCATCGACGGAATCGGACCGGACGAGCGCCTCGGCCGGAATCGGGAGTGTTGCCTTACAGGCGGGGCAGGCGAGCGCCGACAGCGTCTCCACATGGTCGTGGGCGACGGTCGTGCCACAGGCGGGACAGGCGTAGGTGATGCGCATGGCAGACTCGAGACGGTTATGCGACGGCGATCGATCCGAGCAGCTGGCCGGCCAATTCGCCGGTGATGGCGGACAGGCAGGCCACATAGAGGATACCCGTCGCACTCTGGGTGTTGGGGATCTCGAGCGTCTTGCGACTCATCCAGAGCAAGACCGGCAGCCCCACGAGCCCCGCCAGCCAGCGGAGCGCGAGGATGGCGAGCGTGGCGCGATCCGCCCCGGCCAGAGACCCGACGTGCGGGGCCGCCGCGACCACCGCCACCACCAGCTGGGCGGCCCAGGCCGCCAGGGCCCAGTCGATCATCCGCTGGAGGGCGTCGATCCGCATCCCGGGAGCATTGAGATACCAGTGGCCGAGCAGCATGGCGTGGACTGTCAGGCCGACAACCAGTCCGGAGAGCAGAGCCGCCACGGTCTGCCAGACTGCCGCTCCAGCTCCGGTGGATGCCGTCACAACCGCCACCGCCACCGCCAGGAGCAGACCGCTCCCGAGGCAGGAGGCGATCCCCGGCCGATCGCGTCGCGCGAGCCACGCCACGCTGCCCAGCCAGGCCACCACGGCCGCGACGCCGGCCAGCCAGGCAACCGCCCCGGGAATGGCCGTGGCCGCCAAGAGCGCGGCGAACGTCGCCAGCCCCATCACGACGAGCAGGTTGATACGAAAGAAGCCGGCCGGCACCAGCCGCACCGGCGTGAGCACAAGACCGGCCGCCAGCCCCCAGCCAAAGCGACAGAGAAAATCGATCAGCAGCGTCATGCGACGACCACCGCCCCCACTGCGGCCGTCATAGCGGCCGCCTGCCCCACTGCGGCCGTCATAGCGGCCGCCTGCCATAGATCAGCGACAGCACCTCCGCCCGGCTCGAAACGTTCGACCGGAAGAGCCCTTTCATCGCCGAGGTCACGCACACGCTCGAGGGCTTCCGCACGCCGCGAATTGTCATGCAGGTGTGCATCGCCTCCACGACCACGGCCACCCCTTTCGCCCCCAGATCGTTTTCCAGCAGGTCGGCGATCTGCTCCGTCATCCGCTCCTGCACCTGCGGACGATGCGACACGACCTCCACCACGCGGGCCAGTTTGCTCAGGCCCAGCACGCGGCCATTGGGCAGATAGCCGATGTGGGCGTGGCCCATGAACGGCAGCAGATGATGCTCGCAGACACTGTTGAAGGCGATATCACGGACCAGCACGATCTCGTCATACTTTTCGGTAAACGCTTTCTGGAGATGCTCCCGCGGGTCGTGGTGGAGACCGCTG
>CAYZFV010000260.1:0-3221 GCA_964477765.1 uncultured Candidatus Kuenenia sp. | reverse complement strand
GTGCTGTTTGGTCGCCCCGTGCTGTTTGGTCTGACGGGGCGCCCGGCAAGCCGCAGGGCGCACACCTCCCCCACAAAGCCGCGAGGCGCCAGCCCGCGGGCCGACTCGTTCTTACAGCAAGCTCTCCAGCAGCAGCCGCATCTTGCGGAGCTCGCCCACCTGGTCGACGTTTTCCAGCGGCGGCATGTGAGCACAGAGCGCCCGCTTGTAGCCCACCCGCTGCAGCTGGCTCACGAGCTTCCCGTATTCCACGTTGCCCTGCCCGATCCGCACCTGGGGCACGTCGGGCTTCGTATCCCGCAGATGCACGTGGGCCACATACTTGATGATCGGTTCCCACGAGGCGTGCTTCTTGTGGCCGAAGATAAACTGGCTCGGATCGAGCGTCACGCCCAGCCCGGGCACGTTGCGACAGAGCGAGGCGGTCGTTTCTGCATCTTGCGTCATCCGATCGGCCATCGTCTTCACCGCCACCACGCCACCGAGATCGTGGGCGATGGCCACGAGCTTCCGGAGCCGTTCGATCTCGCCGTTGAAGGGCGTTCCCAGTTCGGAGGCGTCGACCACCATCGTCACCACGCCGAGTGACTTCGCCAGCCGGCAGGTGGCGCTGAAGTGGTCGTAGTAGGCGGGCGACTCGGTCGCTGAAAACGACACGGCCACGGGTCGCAGCCGCTGGAGGTCGCTGCAGGCGGCGATGGCGGCCTCAGGATCGGCGGCCACCTGGGCCGGCTGGAGGTGCCCTCCGTTTTCATGCACGTCGAGTTCGACGGCGGTGAACTCGAGTTCTGCCAGCCGCTCCATGGCCTTGTCGAGGGGCATGTCGGGAAAACATTCCGTACTCACACACACGAACACGCCGTCACTCTCCTCTCGAACAGTCGCCAGTCTTCAACGAGCCGCCTCCGGCAGCAGCCGCAAAGGTAACGGCCCCCGGCGAAAACTGCCACCGCGTTCTCCGCCGCAGAAATTGGCCACGCCGCTGCATCGACCGCGTAGAATGAGAGGCCCCATCATCAGGAGGAGTTTTGATGCAAGCCGATTCGCCACAGCCACCCACCCGCGTGATCTTGGAACAGGGCTCGCTCTGGGGCCGCTGGGGCACACGTGCCGCCTGGCTGATCGCCGGCTTCGCGGTGCTCTCGGCGCTCGCCAGCGCCGGCGCGAATGCCCAGTATTTCCAGAAGGGCACGAAGGTCGTCGAGCAATACCATTCGCTCTCGAAGACAGCCCCGACCAAGGTGGCGGTGGTCGACATCTCGGGCCCGATCATGGGGGGGAGCGGCTTCACCCGTTCGCAGATCGACCAGATCGCCGACGACGCCGAGGTGAAGGCGATCGTGCTGCGGATCGATTCCCCCGGCGGCACGGTGAGCGGCAGCGACGAGATCCATTATCGGATCAGCGAACTCGCCAAGACCCGCGATCTGCCGGTCGTGGTGAGCATGGGGGGCATCGCGGCCAGTGGTGGCTACTACATCGCGATGGCCAATGGCGGCCGTGACGACGTGATCTTCGCCGAGCCGGCCACGCTCACCGGGTCGATCGGCGTGATCATTCCCCATTTCGACCTTTCCAAGCTCGTCAAGAAGTTTGACATCGAAGACGACTCGATCACCAGCGGCCCGCTCAAGGAGATGCTCAGCCCCACGAAAGACCGCACACCCGAGCTCGAGGAGCGGGAGCGGAAGATTCTCCAGGCGCTCGTCGACGAGATGTTTGCGCGATTCAAGGCGATCGTGAAGGAAGGCCGGCCCAAGCTCGACGACGCCAAGCTCGCCGAGGTGACGACCGGGCAAATCTTTACCGCCGAGCAGGCGAAGGAGGCGGGCCTCGTCGATCGGATCGGCTTCATCGAAGACGCCGTCGATCGCGCGGTGGAGTTGGCGGGGCTCACGAAAGACTCGGCGCGAGTGGTGAAATACACGAAGCCCAAGGGGCTGCTCGACGAACTGCTCGGCGGCAATGCCCCCGGCGCGCGGCAGGTGACGATCCTCGAGGCGGTGGCCGAGTGGACGACCCCGCGAGCCTGGTATCTTTGCTCGTGGTGGCCCGCGCTGATCACGAGCGGGCCGAAGTGAGCGCCCCCACCAGCTCCTCGAGCCCTTCCCGCGTCGTCTGCGGGTGCTGAAACCCGGCCGCCACGAGATCGTCCGACGAAAAATCACTCGCCTCGTCGAGCGCCCGCAGCCGGGCCGTCGTCAGCGGCATCTCGCGGCCCGTGATCGTGGCCACAAGATCACCGACTGGCGCGGCGCACCGCGCGAGCAGCCGCGGGATGCTCCGCGGCGGCGGGCTGCCGACGAGCTCGGCGATGAGCGTGGCGAGGTCGCGAAGCGACAGCGTGGCCGGGTCGGTCACGGTGAAGACCGCGCATCCCGGCTCCACGCGGCCCGCGGCAAACTCGATCGCCGCCACCACGTTGCCCACCGACACCACCGACTTCCGCACTCTGCCGCTCCCCACGAGGCAGGGCCGGCCGGCGATCACCTGCCTCACGAAGGCGGCGAGGTTGGCCTCGTTGCCGGGGCCGTAGACGGGCGCAGGGCGGAGAATCGTGGCCGAGCGGGCTGGATCGGCTGCGGCCCATTCCCGCGTCGCCTCCTCCGCACGGGCCTTCGACTGCCCATAGGGCCCGTCGGGATCCGCCGCCTTGATCGAACTTGTCAGCACGAATCGCCGCACATCATTGCGGGCAGCCCAGTCGAGCCAGTCGCGAGTGCCTCCCACGTTCACCGCCGCGAAGGTGTCGATGTCGGCGGCGGTCGGCCGTGGCACATGCTGCTTCACTTCCAGATGGATCACCACGTCGCAGTCGCGTGACACACCGCGGAGCAGATCACTCCGGGCCATGCCCGTCCAGCCGCTCGGGAGGTCGGCTGGCGGCGTGCGGCCGGTGGCGATGCCGGTGTGGCCGTGGTCGGTGAGCAGCCGCAGCAGGTGCCGGCCGACAAACCCGCTCGCTCCGGTCACCACGCACTGCATTGGTCATCTGTAGGACAGGTTTCCCAACCTGTCGAGTGTTGTTGTCCGATCACCCCGCATGCTACCTCTCACCGGCCCGCAGCCCCTGCAGCCAGTCGGCATAGGCGGCGGTGATCTTCTCGCGATCAAACACCGTTTCGGCGAGGTGGCGGGCCGCCCGACGGCCCGGCGCCCGGCGGGGTCGGTCCTCCGCCGGCGGGCGGGGGGGCCCCGCGGGGGGGGGCGGGGCGCCCGGG
>CAYZFV010000259.1:0-3119 GCA_964477765.1 uncultured Candidatus Kuenenia sp. | reverse complement strand
GGGCCACGGCAACTTCGACTTCCAGCCCGTGGTGTATCGTGGGCCGTATGAGTTTTCTGTGCCGGGCATCGAGAAGGATCATCTCATGCAGACCGATCCGCCGAACGCCGCCGCGGCGGCCGCGGCTCTGGCGGCGCATTAGCACACCAGTGGGAGAGTGGGTGATCGATCGAGTGCGGTGATCGGAACGGTTTGGTTGGTGCCGCCGTCCGCCGGCTCCCGCTGTGGTGCAGCAGACAACCACCATTCAAAAGACGGTTTCCTTGGATCAATGACGCCTCGCTCCTTCAACTGGCCTCACCTCGTTGCCTGCCTCCTCGTTGCGGTGACGGCGGTGTTGCTTTGTTTCGGCGCGCTGGTGACGACGTATGAGGCGGCGATGGCGGTGCCGGATTGGCCGGCCACCTACGGGCACAACATGTTTCTGTTTCCCTTCGCCGAGTGGTTCTGGGGGCCGTGGGATCTGTTTCTCGAGCACGGGCATCGGCTGCTCGGAGCGCTGGTGGGCCTGCTGTCGCTGGTGTTGGTGACGGTGGTGTGGCGGAGCGGGCAGAGCCCGGCTGTGAAGGCTCTGGCGGCCGCGGCGGTGGTGCTCGTGATCGTGCAAGGGCTGCTCGGCGGCGCCCGCGTGCTCCTCGACGACAAGACGATCGCCAAGGTGCATGCCTGCACGGGGCCGCTGTTTTTTGCGGTCGCGACCGCGATCGCCACGCTGACGAGTCGGCGGTGGCGGACGCCGGCCGATCCGCCGTCGCCATCGCTGTCGCCGCCGGCGCCGCGGGCGATCGCCGCCGGGGTCGGGGCAGGAGGGTTGATGGTCGCCTCGTATGTGCAGCTCGTCGCCGGTGCGCAGCTGCGGCATCTCGATTCTTCGATCGATCCGATCACGTTTCGGTGGCTTGTGGCCTTCCATATCGCCGGGGCGGTTGTTGTCGCCGGGCTCGCCGTGATGCTGGCCGTCGTGAATGGTGCCGTGCCGGGTGCCAGCCGCCGTTTGTCGTGGCTGATCGCGGGGCTCGTGGGCTGTCAGATTCTGCTCGGGGTCGGCGCCTGGGTGGTGTCGTGGGGCCTTCCCTCGGGTCTCCTGCCTGCATCGTGGCAACTGACCGAGCCACTTCGTGCCCGGAGCACGTCGGGAGCGCTGGTGGTGACCGGCCATGTGCTTCTCGGCATGCTCATCCTCGGGGCCTCGGTGGTGGCCTGGATCGTGTCGGGTGGCCTGCGGACGACGCGGCCGGCGCTCGCAGCCGATCCGGCAGTCGCCGGCGGGAAGGGAGCGTTTGCATGACGCCTCCTCCCCTCCCCGAGTCGACTGCCGTAGCCGGCTCCGGCATCGCCGTCGACACCGACATGGCTGAAGTGAGTCGCGGGCTGGTCGCCGTGCTCGCCGATATTTCCCGCCTCGTGCGGCCACGGATCACCGTCATGGTGCTGGTGACCGTGTCGGCCGCCGTCTGGATCACCGCGGGGAGCGAGCGGCTTCCCGTCGTCGCCTTCACCGCCCTGCTGGTCGGCACGGCCCTGGTCGCGGCCAGTTCGAGCATTGCCAATCAGATCCTCGAACGCGACACCGATCGGCTGATGCCGCGGACGGCCAACAGGCCGATTGTCGCGGGGCGGCTCTCGGTCAAGGCGGCCTGGTGGCTGGCGGCCGTGTCGCTACTGGTCGGAATAGCCATGATGGTGCGGGCGTGTGGTTGGCAGCCGGCCGTCGCCGCGGCGGCGACTTGGCTGGTGTACATTGTCATCTACACGCCGATGAAGCGGTGGTCGCCGCTCAACACGGCGGTGGGTGCCGTCGCCGGGGCCTTGCCGGTGGCGATCGGCTGGGCGGCCGCCGCGGGGCCGGCCCGGCTGGCGGCCGGCGATGCCACCGCGGCTCTGGCCGTCGGTGCCCTCGGCACCGTCCTCTACCTCTGGCAGTTTCCCCACTTCATGGCGATCGCCTGGCTCTATCGGCGGCAGTATGCGGCTGCCGGTCTGCGGATGCTCACGGTCGATGATCCGACCGGGCTGCGGGCCGCCGGGCAGGCGTCGGCCGCAGCCCTGGCCATGATCCCCGTCAGTCTCGTCCTGGCGGTGCCGTCGGGCAGCATTCGACTCTTCCTGGCGGCAGCCGCGGCGGCCATCGTTTATGCTATCGCCACGGTTCGGTTTGCGATCCGTCGCGACGACACCACCGCCCGCAGTCTGCTGCTGGTGTCGATCGGCACGCTCCTGGCGGTCCTCACCGCCGCCATCGCCTTCACCCCGTTTTCCTGATCATCCTTCGATCCCATCCGGCAGTACCCCACCCTCCAGATTGTCATGAACGCCTCTTCACTCGCCCTCCCACACGATTCCGACCACGGTCATCACGGTGGCCACGACGACCACCACGGCCACATCACGCTGCAATACCAGCCCGGACTGCCGCTCTCGCGGGGCAAACTGATCATGTGGCTCTTCCTCTCCACTGAGATCATGTTTTTTGCGGCGCTCCTGGGGAGCTACATCGTGCTCCGCTTCGGTGCCCCTGTGTGGCCCAAGCCGCACCATGTGCACCTCTCCGAACCGATCGGCGCCTTCAACACGTTTGTCTTGATCTGCTCGAGCGTCACGATCGTGCTCGCCCTCGAGGCGGCCCGGGCCAACAAGGCGGGCCTCGCCAAGGTGTGGATGCTGCTCACGCTCCTGCTCGGCTCGCTTTTTCTCGGCGTGAAGGGCTACGAGTATTCGTCGAAGTTTTCCCACGGCATATATCCAGTGGCGCCCCACGGCCGCATCTACGAGCGGCCCGACCTGTACTTCGGCTCGGCCGGCCGCACCCGCCCCGGCGAACCGGCGATGATCGACAAACTGAAGGAACTCGACGACGCTCAAGATGCCCATCTCTCCAACGAGGAGATCCGCGGCCGCATCCGCCTCAAGCAACTCCGCGAACTGGTGGCCAATCCCGATCAACAGGCCTTCGATCTGGCCGTGGTGGCCGATCAGATCGCTCCGCTGCCGGCCGAAGGGCCAGGTCATGGCGGAGGCCATGGCCACGGCGGCGGGCTCAACGACACCTTCCCTTGGCTCAAACTCCCGATGGTCATCCCCGGCGGCAACATGTGGGCCAGCACCTACTTCCTCCTCAC
>CAYZFV010000258.1:0-8627 GCA_964477765.1 uncultured Candidatus Kuenenia sp. | reverse complement strand
AGATCGTCTGGTTTCGCAAGGCACCGATGGAGTCGGGCGCCTACGCTGCCGGCGAAGACATTTCGACCAAGCCGAGCTGGAACCGGCAGGGCTTCCTCCCCACCAACTTCGCCTTCCTTGACGACGGCGGCTTCCTCCTCGCCGACGGCTACGGCACGTTCAAGATCCACCGCTACGACAAAGACGCGAAGTGGGTCAGTTGCTTCGGCGGTGCAGGGAAGGGCGAGGGCACGTTCAACACGCCCCACGGCATCTGGATCGATCGCCGCCCCGCCGCCGACGGCTCGTCACGGGAACCCACGATCGTGGTCTGCGACCGGGCCCATCACACGCTTCAGGTCTTCTCCATGGATGGCACCTACAAGGAGACGATCACCGGCTTCGGCCTGCCGGCCAACCTCGACACCTGGCAAAACCTGATGGTCGTGCCGGAACTCAAGGCCTGTGTCACGCTGCTCGACGAGGCGAACAAGCCGGTCGTGCAACTCGGCCGCGCGGTGGAACGGCTCGACGAGGTGAAAAACCTGCGGACGCTGCCAGACCAGTGGAAAGACGGCGAATTCGTGCATCCCCACGACGCCTGCTTCACCCCCAACGGCGACATCTTCGTCGCCGAATGGGTGGCCACCGGCCGCATCACCAAGCTCGAGCGGGTCTAGACAACGGCCTCAGGGCGCGCGGGCGGCCGCCGTCCTGCCGATCCCGTAACGGTTGCTCCCGCTTACCCGCACTTCAATGTCGTCGACGTACTGCCCGGGGAATCGATCTGACTCCGCGTTCGACTGTCTGTAATCGCCCACATAGCAGTGCAAGAGAAGGTATTTGGCTTCCTGCGGCACGGCCAGAATTGTCGTCACGGGCTGCCACGACGTCGGGTCGTCGTCGAGCCGCTTCTTGGCGGCGGCCGTAGCCAGCGGCTGGCGCCACGCCAGCGTCTGCCGGTGATCGAATGGACTGGTCTCTTCCCAGAGTGTGTTATTCCACTCGGAGGGGGCCACGTTGGTCGCCACGATCGACAGCCCGCCATGAGGTCGCTGCTCCGCCGTCGGCGCCACACTGTTGAACCATGCCGAAAACTCGATATCGAGTGACTCCGAGCCGGCCTCGTTTCGCAACGCAGCCACATCGATAAACCGCCAGATTTCCGAGGCGTTGGCTCGATACACCTCCCCGGCGGGATGGCTGCTCACAAACCGCAGCATGGATGCACCCGACTTGGGGCTGACGCCCTCTCCATCCACGCCTTGAATCACCATCGTTTCATCCCCGCCCCAGATGTCGATTCGGGCTGGGATGTAGTCTGTCTCAGGGTCGGGGCTCGACTCGAAACTTTCGAAGTGCACGAGCCGTGCCGGCATGTTCACCGCCGCTGCCTTGTCCGGATACGCCATGGCCAATGATGCCATGCCCGCGCCGAGCCCGGCCGCGACTGCGGCGAGCAGGAGGCTGCCCAGGAGCCAGGGCCCCGACACCCCCGTCAGGCGTCTCCGGCGTTGCCGCACACCCAGCTGCCGGCCGCGCTGCGGTTCAGGCGGCAGCGCTGCAAATTTCATCCGTGACGCCTCATGAAGGTGCCCATGAAACGCCGCCCGTCGCCAAAACTCCCGACGCGCCTCGGCCGACTCGAGCAGCAACGACTCCATTTCGCCGACGTCATCGGCGTTGGCGACCCCGTCGAGCCAGGCCTCGATCAGCGTTCCCAAGCGATTTTCAGTCATGGCGAGCCTCGTGGATATGGGCCATCTCACATCTGCTCCGCAAGCTTCTTCGTCACGCAATCCCGCAGCACGGCCCGGGCCTTCACCAGCGCGGCATTCACGCCGACGACGGAGCGGCCCAGCATGGCGGCGATCTCACCAGGCCCGTGCTCCGAAAAATACCGCAGCCGGATCAGCTCCTGCGACTTGGGCGGCAGTTCGTCGATGCAGTCAAGGAGCGGCATGAGCCGGTGCTCTTCCAGTTCCTCCTCCGGCAGGGAAGCCGCCAACGACTCGATCACCTCTCGGGAGAGACGCCGGTCGCTGCGCCGCCGCTCCATCACCTTGAGGCGGGCGATCGCCAACACCCAAGCGACGAAGTTTGTCTCCGGATCAAAGTCGGCCGCCTTCTTGGTCGCCGTGAGAAATGTCTCCTGCACGACATCTTCAGCGATGCTGAAGTCACCCGTTAATGCCAACGCCGCCGACCGCACCTTTGATTGATGACGGACAAACAACTGCTGAATCGTGGTCGTCGGGTCGACGGTCACCGTTGACGTGCCCCTCGATTGCGGGAACGTTCCGGCACGTCGAAATCCAGCACCGCCCCACTTGAAGAGGCAGTGAGATCAACCGTCGTGCGATATTCGGGAAACAGCGGCGGCTGGATCTCGACCTCCGGATCGGGCGCCGGATAGCCACTGATTCGAACCACCAGCGATCCGGCGAGCGGCCCGGGCCGCTCGAGTGCCACCGAATCATACCGCCCGTCGACAATCGGGATCACACTCACCGGCCCGCTATTGGCCCGCGACAAATCAGGTTCGAAGGTGATGGTGCCGGAAGGAACCGGCTCACCACGAAACGTCACGGTGCCGCGGATATCATACCGCTCCGGACCGGTCGTCCGACCACAGCCCGATGCGATGGCAACCACAGCCAGCATGCACGAGAAGGCATACTTCCTCAAAGTCATCTTCAATAATCCCCAACAGGCAAACCATCCGCCTTATCGCCGAGCCGCTGATACGTGCCCAGCGGCGAACTCGATGACTGGATGTTCTGATTCAGGAACCGCACCGACCCGTCGCAGAAGACAAACAGGGCGCCGCCGGGATGCTGGCTGCCGAAGCCGTCGTGGTCACCGCGACCGCCGTTGCCAGAGTCCAGCTGAGATGTTGGCAAGCGACTGTTGATCGGATGATCAGGATGCGTGTCCCTGAGCACGACACCGTCGAACTTCAACTCATGAGGCACCCCCGCCCAAATGCCACCAATGAAGCCGGGGGTAGCGATCGTCGTGCCCCAATGTCGCTCTAGTGAGCTGACTTCTCCGAGCATGATCGTTTGGCTGGTACCGTCGGTGATGTCCTTGAACGCCACCTTGGATGTCGCATAGAGGACACCCGTCGCAGAGTCGAAGTTCCCAACATTTTGACCGCTCATCTCGTTTGTCCGGCCGTAGCACCCGACATAGTTCGACGAGCCGTAGTCGCGACCTGACCACAGCGTGGTGACTGGCAGGGTATCGCTTGGGCACGCAAACACGCCTGGCCGAGTCCTGAGGCCGTTCGTCGCCGACGGCGACGGCATGTTTCCAGCGGGATCAGCCAGCGCCGAAGCATGCAGATCATAGATCGCCGATTCCTCAAGATACGGCAGGAGGAGCATGCCCCATCCAAACCGCCTCTGTAGACCGCGGTGATTCCAGGGGCTCCCAACCGAAGGATCGGGCACCAGCATGTAACCCGCCGGCAGTTTCTTGCGGGCATCGTGATGACTGTGCATCGCCAAACCAAGCTGCTTGAGATTGTTTTGACAGCGGCTCCGGCGGGCACTCTCCCGCGCCGCCTGCACAGCAGGCAAAAGGAGCCCGATGAGCACGCCGATGATGGCGATCACGACCAAAAGCTCAACGAGCGTAAAGCCCTTGGCAGGTGAACGCTGCGGCAGAACAGGCCGAATCTGGCACGTGCGGTGATACGCCATGACCCCACCTCCCCCAAGAAAAAACGAGAAAAGTTTTCGAGAATAAGAGCTTGAAAGCTGATCCGGAGACATATGACCCATCCCATCAAAAACAGACCATCGATTTTTTGGAACAGTCGCTGGATGACGAAAGCAGGTCGGCCCACGCCTCGAGAAATTCGGTCGTGAGCCTGTGCCAGCCTCATTTCATCCATTAGGATTCGGCCTTCTCTGCCCCCTCGCTCAGGGACCCTGCCATGGCGCGTCTGATTTTCCTCCGGTCGTCAAGGCGGTGCCTCACCTTGCGTACGCTGGCCACGCTCGCATTCACCAGTGTCTTCGCATGCCACTTCGCATCAGCAGGCGAATGGCATGTGGCGCCGAGCGGCAATGACGCTGCGGACGGGTCGCTACTCCACCCGTTCGCCACACTCGAGCGGGCCGTCGAAGCGGCCCGACTGGCCCGCCAAAAAGAGTCGCCCACCACCAATCACCTGCCGGCGACAATCCGCATTCAGGGCGGCCTCTACCCTCGTTCAACAACGCTCGAACTGGATGCCCGTGATTCGTTTTTGCGGATTCTCGGCTCAGCCGAACCCCGCTCCACGCTCCATGCCGGTCGTTTCATCGCGCGGGCGGCCTTTCACCCGATAACGGATCAATCATTACGCAATCGCCTTGATCCTGCGGCCCGCGGCCATATTGTCGCGCTCGATCTCTCAGCGGCAGGTATCAGCCACATCGGACCGTATCCCGATACGTTTCGAGATGGCGGCGGCATCGTCGACCTGTATTGGAAGGATCAGCCGCTCCCGGTAGCGCGGTGGCCAAACGACGAGCCGACCACGATGCAGGAAGTGCTCGATCGCGGCGACTGGTCGTGCGGACCCTCCCGCCGCCCGGGAGCGTTCGTGGCCCGCGAGGCTCGGCTCGAGCGTTGGAACGTAGCCGACGGCCTCTGGCTCGAAGGCTACTGGCGGGTGCCTTGGGAACCCCACATGATCCGTGTCGATTCGATCGATCCGGGCACCCGAACGATCACCTTTACCACGCCCATTTTTGGTGGGATCGGCTCCAAGTATGCCCCCAAGAACTCGCTGGGCGACGGCAAGGAACCCTGGTGGGCGGTGAACCTGCTCGAGGAGATCGACCGGCCCGATGAATGGTGCATCCACTTTCCCACCCGCACCCTCTACCTCTGGCCTCCCGAAGGTTGGGATGACGATCCTGCAGCACCCCTTTTCATCGCGGACTCGAAAGTGCCCCTGATCAGGATCGGCGGCGCGGAGGAAATCACGATCGAGGGGCTCGCGCTCGAGGGGGGGCTGGGTGACGGCATCGTGATCGAGGGTGGCCGCGGCAACCACATCGCTGGCTGCACCATCCGCAACCTCGGCGACAACGGGATCATTGTCCGTGGCGGAAACGACCATGCGATCGAAAGCTGCGACCTCCACACGCTCGGCGCGGCCGGCATCCGCCTGAGCGGTGGCGACCGGGCCACGCTCGCAGCGTGTAGCCACCGCGCCATCAACAACCACATCTTTGATGTCGGCCGACGACAAAAGACCTACGCTGCGGGAATCCACGTCGGCGAGGCCGACGAAACCGCCATCGGCTGCCACGTGGCTCATAACCTGATCCACGACTTGCCGCACGCCGCCGTGCTCTACACGGGCAATGACCACGTCTTCGAATACAACGAGATCTGCCGCGTTGCCCGCACGTCTCGCGATGTCGGCGCGTTCTACACCCGTTACGATTGGACGAGCCAGGGAAACGTTCTCCGCCACAACTTTGTGCATTCCTCGCCGCGAGCCAATGCCTTCTACATTGACGACAGCGACAGCGGCGACGCGGTCGAAGGCAACGTCGTCTTCCGCTGCGCCTGTGGACCATTCCTGGGTGGTGGGCACGACAACACCGTTCAAAACAACATTGTCATCGACTGCGACATCGGCATCCACGTCGATGCCCGCGGTGTCGCCCGCGGCTACGCCACCAACGATGTGCTCCGCAGCCGACTCACATCGATCAATGCCACGCAGGAGCCGTGGAGCAGTCGTTACCCTCACTTGGCACGTCTGGCCCAGATCGACGCCGGTCTGCCACATGGCAACCTCATCGCACGCAACGCGGCGATTGACTGCCAAAAACCACTGCGGCTCGGCGGCACTGCCGAGCAACTTGCCGACAACACGATCGAAGAGCCGCTGACCATGCCGTTGGCAGAAGCCGGATTCACCGATCCGGCTCACCTCGACTTCAGTCTGCCCAAGCAAAGTGCACTTCAGGCGCGAGTCCCCGACTTCAAGGCGATCCTGTTTGACCGCATCGGATTGCGAAAGGATACATTCCGCAAGACCCTTCCGACCCAGGCCGTGCGGCTCGCCCAAAGCAATTCCCGCACCGTCACCGATTCAGTCGCGTCGGCCACCGACCTCGAAGCGTCGAACAAGCAGGCCCGCTCAGGTCCTACTACCGCCGTGGTGCGAAAAGAAACCAACTACGACGAAGCCCAGGTGCGGTCATACACACTCCCCGAAGTTCTGGCCGGGCCCGATGGCACACCGGCGGCCACCCCGGAAGCCTGGCGGACCATCGCGCGGCCGCATCAACTGTCGTTGCTCGAAAAAAACGTCTACGGAACACGGCTGCCACCGGCCTTCACGTTTCCCGTCGGCGAGGTGGAGCGAGCTGAAGTTACGCTCGCCGATGGCGTGAAGGCGACGCGGCTTCAGGCCCGGCTCCGCATGGGCCAGGCCAAGGAGGCGCCGCTCGTCGACGTGCTCCTCTACCTCCCGACGACCGGCGGCCCTTCGCCCGTATTCCTCAATCTCAACTTCAAGGGCAACCAGGCCGAGCACGCCGATCCCGGCATCCGCCTCAGCCAGGCTTGGCTTGCCGACGATGCGAAAAACGGCATCGTCAACAACCGGGCCACCGAGGCTTCGCGAGGCGTCTATGCCCGCCGCTGGCCGGTCGAAACGATGCTGGCCCGTGGCTACGGGATGGCGACCGCCTGCTACGGCGACATCTTTCCCGATCGTCCTGATGGCAGGGCTGACAGCTTGCTCGCCGCCCTCGGTCGGCCCGTGGCCGGCAACCTGCCGCCCGATGAGCCGGGTGCGATCGCCGCCTGGGCCTGGGGCCTTTCGCGGATCCTCGACTGGCTGATTCGGCTGCCCGAGGTTGATCCGACCCGCGTGATCGTGGTGGGCCACTCCCGCAACGGCAAGGCGGCCCTCTGGGCCGGCGCCTGCGACGAGCGGTTCGCGATGGTCGTTTCGAACGAGTCGGGCTGCGGCGGCGCGGCGCTCGAACGCCGCAACTATGGCGAAACGATCGCCGACATCACCACGCGGTTTCCCCACTGGTTCTGCCCGGCCTTCGCGACCTACGCGGGCCGCGAAGATCAATTGCCGACCGACGCCCACGCGCTGCTGGCGATGGCGGCGCCACGGCCCCTCTACGTGGCCAGCGCGATTGACGATCGGTGGGCCGACCCACGGGGTGAGTTTCTCGCCGCCGCGGCTGCGGAGCTCGTCTGGAAACGCTTCGGTCTGACAGGTCTCGGCACGGCCGAGTGGCCGCCGGTCGACACACCGGTCGGATCACGGATCGGCTACCACGTGCGGTCGGGGAGCCACGATCTGCTTGAATACGACTGGCTCCGGTTTGCCGACTTCGCCGACAAGCAGCTTCCGGCAGTGCAGACTCGGCGCGGCGAAGATCCCGCGGCCTCCTTTCATCCGGTCCAGAATCCGCTCCCCGTGCCGCCGCCGCCCGGCGCGTTCGTGCTCTTTGGGGATGGCCGCGAAGGGCCGCCGCCGTTTACCAGCATGGCCGGCGGGCCGATCGACTGGACGGTGAAAGATGGCTGCCTCGTCGTGAACACCACGAAAGGGCATGCCAACCACATCGTGTCGACGGTGAACTTTGAAGACGCCCACATCCACGCCGAGTTCATGATCTCCCCCGAGGCCCATGGCAACAGCGGCCTCTACATCCACGGCCACTACGAGATGCAGATCTACGACTCATTCGGCACCGAACCGCCCACCGATCAAGACGAGGGCGCCCTCTACCGCTTCGGCAAACCGCTTGTGAATGCATCGCGACCGGCGGGCGAGTGGCAGGTGTACGACACCCGCTTCATCGCCCCCCGCCGCGACGCCGCCGGTCGAATCACCCGGGCCGGCAGCATCACCGCCTGGCTCAACGGCCAGCTCGTGCAAGACGGCATCACGTTTACCGAACCACGGTCGCCCTATATCCCCTACCGCCATGGCCGGACCGATTTTCTGCGCGGCGTGGAGAAAACGCTGCGGGCCACCGGCGCCGGACCACTCTTTCTCCAAGACCACGGCAGCCCCACGCGGTTTCGCAACGTGTGGGTCAAGCCGTTGCGGACCGGTGCGTGAGGGCTTGGAGCCATTTGCCAAAGCATCCACCTATCAAACGTTGGTTTGTCACGCCTGGTTCACGACATTATTCTACGCATCGCGCGTACTTCGCCATTTGCCCCTGAGGAGGTTTGCATGACCAAGCCCTTGGCAGCCGTTGCCCCCGCGGCAACCCGTCGCGGGTTTCTCAAAGCCACGGCCACACTCGGGGCGGCCGCCGCGGCCCCCTACGTGATCACCTCGAAGGCGCTCGGCGACGCCACCACGCCGCCGGCCAGCGATCGGATCGTGATGGGGGGCATCGGCATCGGCAACATGGGCAAGGGAGATCAGGGGGCGTTTCTCAATCGGCCCGACGTGCAGTACGTCGCCGTCTGCGATGTGCGGCAGAAGTGGCGGGAAGAGGGGAAGGCCCGGGCCGACGCCAAGTATGGCAACCAAGACTGTGCCGCTTCCATCGACTTCCGCGAGCTGCTCGCCCGCGACGATATCGACGCCGTTCACATCGGCCCCCCCGATCATTGGCATTCGATCATGACGATCGCCGCCTGCCGGT
>CAYZFV010000257.1:0-2617 GCA_964477765.1 uncultured Candidatus Kuenenia sp. | reverse complement strand
GGCCGCCTGACGGCTCGTCGCCAGGCGGGTTCGATCCTCGGCGAGCGTGCGGATGGCCCGCGTGAGCGACGGCGGATCGCCGGAGATGTAGGACAGCCCGGCTTCGGCGGCGTCGATCTGCTGCTGGAGTTCTCCCGGCAGACCATGCACGATCGCCAGCCCGGCGGCCGCATAGTCGAAGGCATCGTCCGGGATGGCTGCCACCGAATCGGGCTTGGTGAGCACAAGCCCCACGTCGCAGCGAGCGAGCAGGTCGACATAGGCGGTCCGTTCGAGGGGGCCGTAGACCATGATCCGGCAGGATCCTTTCGCGGCCGCGGCGGCGTTGCGGAGCGCGGCTTCGTGGGGCCCCTTGCCGGCGATGTGAATGGTCGCGTCGATGCCGGCTGCGGAGAGTTGCCGGGCAGCCACCACCAGCGTGTCGAGATCTTCGCTTGGCCCGAGTTGGCCGGCGTGCACACAGGCGAGTGGCTCACTCTGGGAGCTGGCAGCATGCTGCAGCGGCAGCATGCCCTCGGCCACGGGCACATGATCGATGATCCGGGGTGGCGGCAGAAACTGCTGCGGGTAGCCGCCGAGGATCGCCACATGCTTCGGCACGTCGGCCCGGGTGGCGGCAGGCAAAGCGTCGATGCAGGCTTGCGAGGAGGCGGCGATCGCGTCGGCGGAGGCGAGGATGGCATCGCGGCGGTGGGCCATGTTTCCGAGGAGGAGCCACCTGGTGAAGGGCCGCAGCACCGCGGGGCCGGGCACATAGGGCTCGAGTGACTCGGGCCACAGATTGCCGAGATCGACGACCAGTTCCGCATCGAGGCGGGCGGCGAGGCGGGCGGCAGCTTCGGGGCCGTCGAGCGGCGGGAGGCTGGCGAGGATGATGTCGGGGCGGTCAAGCTGGCCGGCGGCGATCGATTCGTTGGCGAGTCGTTCGAAGGTGCGGCCGAAGTCGCGGTGGCTGGCGAAGCGGGCCAGCGACAGGTCGCGGTCGTAGGGCCGCACAGCCACGAGTCGCACGGCAAAGCCTTCGTCGTCTTTCACGCCCAGCGGGGCGGAGCGGATGGCCTTGCGGCGGTGGCTCCAGGTGGCGGTCCACCAGGTCACTTCGTGTCCGCGGGCGGCGAGGAGGCGGGCCAGCGACCAGGCTCGTTGCGGGGGCAGGTGTTCGCCCGGGATGTCGTCGAGTGGGTTGACGATCCAGATGGAAAGGGGGTGGTCCACGGGCTCGGGCTGGCTCATGCGGGAACTCTAGCAGGTCGTTTGGGGGAAACGCAGTCGACCGCGTGTCGCCCGTGGCTGCCGTGAGTTGGTGAGCCCGCCGCCCTCGCTACAACCGGCACCGTCGGCCGGCAGGATCGCTGCGACCGGCCGCATGGCCCGGGGGTACCCCACCGGGTGGTCGAGGGCGTATGCTCGTTTTCAACACGTTGAACATTCGCCCCCGTAGCTCAGTGGATAGAGCGATGGTTTCCTAAGACCTCGCCGATCACAACAGAGCCCATCGTCTTTCTCGGGCTTTTGTGACGGAAGTGGTTCTCAGCCAAGGGTTTCGGATGAGAAATCCGACGCGACCCAACACACAGCAATCGTCCTGAAACCTTCCAGGAATCGTGCAATAGGGGCGAGTTTGGGGAATCCCCAAACTCATTTCGCCCTTTTGGGTTCAAACCCAAACCCATCTCGTTCCGATCCTCTCCATCGCGCTCCCATCTCCCCGTCACCCTCGGCACCCATGAAGCAGGTCTCTTTCCGGAGACAGGCTTCCTGAGGAACCCCGATGGACGAAGACGACCTTTTCGAGAATGAGCCTGTCGGCGATGAGGAGATCCGCCCGCCTTGGCTTCGCATGCGACTCCGCCTGATGATCTGGTGGCTGAAGATTCGGTTGTGGCTGGCGGGAGGGTAGGGGACGCGTCGGACTCACTTTCCACCACAAGGCCTTTGGCAGAATGCGGAGCGACATTCCCCATGCCCCGTGGAAGTGCCTCGGCCAGGCCGGGGCTCCCAGCGGGTGAAGTTACCCCTATTCGGACTGGTTTCCGTGTCGTATGGTAGTCGCGAAGGAAGGCATCTGCCGCCGCTTTCCCAGCCGGCGACGACGTTCACACTCCTGTTCCTGTCCCCGGGTGATGTCATAGCGACCACGGTGGAACGGTTCCTCACCGTCAAAAGAAAAGCGTTTTGGCATTTCGGCAAATTCCTTGTCCGATTTTCATATGTTCCCTTCGGTCTCAGCATCGTCACCTCGTTCGGCGCGATCGCTAATTGGTGGTTCGAAGGCCAGCCCAAGAGAACCGATGCCTTGTTCGTGTTGACCGGCCACCTGGTCGGCATCGGGGCGATGCTCTTCTTGCACGGCAAGAATTGTGTGAGGTGCAACTGCCCCGAGTACGTAGAGGCCGTGCGGCTCATGAAACGCGTCATCAAAGAGTATGGATTGGGCTGGTGGGCGACCATCTCCGGCAGGAGAAAGAGGCTTGGAGAACGAGAAAATGACCCCCGAGAACGGCTTGAAAGAATTATGGGTCCATCGGGGATTTTTGTGGGTAGCCCCGTAGGCGAGAATGCTGCCTTCCCCCGGAGGCAAGGCCGATGTTCGACACGGATCTCTATCAGCAGGTTC
>CAYZFV010000256.1:0-19128 GCA_964477765.1 uncultured Candidatus Kuenenia sp. | reverse complement strand
TCGGCGATGCTCTCGCGGCTCGAGGCGAAGCCGGTGTCTTCGCCCAGAAACAGGCTGGAGCCGCCGAGGTGCACCATCGCCGCCTGAAAGCTGACGCGTGTCCGCCGGCTCTGCTTCTCGAACACGAGCGCCAACACACGGCCGGGAAGCAGGGGGTCGCGGCGGCCCTGCTCGTATTTTTCCTGCAGGTCGGCGGCGACCGCAAACACGGCCTCCACCTCGTGGGCCGAAAGATCCTCGGGAACAATGACGTGACGCATGGCGGGGGCCCCTGCTGCAAAAACCACGAATGCTCAGCCGCGTGACGCGACCTCGACGATCGCGTCGGCCAGCCGGTCGCAGCCGTCGCGAACCTCGTCCGGCGTGATCGTCATCGCCGGGAGGAGGCGGATGACCCGTCCCTGCGTGCAGTTGACCAGCAGCTTGCGATCCATGCAGGCCTGCACGACGGCGGTGCCGTCGATCGACAGTTCCACGCCGATCATCATCCCCAGCACCCGCACGTCGGTAACCACGTCGCAGCGTTCCTTGAGCGCCGTGAGCCGCTCCCGGAAGACTTCGGCGACGGAGTCGACATGAGCCAGGAGCCCGTCGTGTTCGATCATCTCGATGGCGGCGATGCCGGCCGCGGCGGCTAGCGGGTT
Organism: uncultured Candidatus Kuenenia sp.; assembly: GCA_964477765.1. GTDB lineage: Bacteria > Planctomycetota > Planctomycetia > Pirellulales > UBA1268 > CACORA01. The sequence goes on along the minus strand of CAYZFV010000256.1, from coordinate 18,484 downwards.
GCCACCGAAGGTGGCCGCGTGCATGCCGGGCCGGAGGTGCTTGGCGAGTTCGACCGTGGTGAGCATGGCCCCGCCGGCCACGCCGGCGCAGAGACTCTTGGCGAGCGTCATCACATCGGGCGTGACCCCGAAATGCTGATAGCCAAACCATTTTCCGGTGCGGCCGCAGCCACACTGCACTTCGTCAAACACCAGCAGCAGGTCGTGCTCGTCGGCGATCTGCCGCAAGCCCTGGAGAAAGCCTTCGGGCGCGGGCACCACGCCCCCTTCACCGAGGATCGGCTCCACCATGATGCCGCCGGTATGTTCGTCGATCAGCCGTTCGACGGCGTCGAGATCGCCGTGGGGGGCGTATTGGAAGCCGGCGACCATCGGCCCGAGCCCCTCGTGGTATTTCGGCTGGGCGGTCGCCGACACGCTCCCCATCGTGCGGCCATGGAAGCCGCCGGTGAAGGTGATGATCTTGTAGCGCTTTCCTTCCGACCGCAGCCGCACGAGTTTGATGGCCGCTTCGTTGGCTTCGGTGCCGGAATTACAGAAGAAGGCTTGCCCGCCAAACGACCGCTCGGCAAGGAGCCTCGCCCACGCTCCCTGCGGCTCGATATACCAGGTGTTGGGCACATGGATCAGCTTCGCCACCTGCTCCTGCACCGCCTGCACCACCGGCTCGGGGCAGTGGCCGAGCAGGTTGCAGCCCCAGCCCGGAAAGAGATCGAGATATTCCGCGCCCTCGGCATCCCATACCCGTGAGCCTTGGCCCCGGGTCAGGCAGACCGGATAGCGACGGTAGTTGGGGACGACATAGCGGTCGAAGACGTCGATGACGGCCTGCGTCTTCTCGCCCACGGAGGAATGCATTGCGTCGATGGTGGCCACGGTGAACAACTCCTGGAAACGAGTGGGGCTAGCGGGCACCGGCGACCGCCACCGCCCCGTTGGTGGCCAACGCCGCGGCATCGTCACGAACCAGCTCCGTGCCCACGCCGCTGGTGGTGTAGATCTCGAGCAGCAGAGAATGCCGGAGCCGCCCGTCGATGATGTGGATCTTCTTCACGCCCTGCTCGAGCGTGTGCAGGCAGCCCTCGATCTTGGGGATCATGCCGGAGGAGATCGTGCCATCGGCGATCAGCCGGCGGGCCTCGCTGGCGGTGAGTGAATGAATGAGGCTCTCGGGATCATTCACATCCCGCAGCACTCCCGGGATGTCGGAGAGCACGACGAGCTTTTCCGCGCCGACCGCCGCCGCCACGGCGGTGGCCGCGGTGTCGGCGTTGACGTTGAGTCTTTCGCCATCCGCTCCGATCGCCATGGAGGGGATCACCGGCACCTGCCCGGCGTACGTGAGGTTGTCGATCGTCAGCCGATCGACGCGCGTCACCTCACCGACATTCCCGAGATCGATCGGCTCACCACCCGGCTCCTCGAGGGTGAGTTTCTCTCCGAAGAGTACATTCGTGGAGAGAAAATTGAGCGACATCGCCCGGCCGCCGTACTCCTCGATCTTCGCCACGAGGTCATGATTGACGTCGGTGGCCAGCACCTTCTCGACGATGTCGAGCGTCGCCTTGTCGGTGTACCGCCGCCCCTGCACAAACCGTGGCTCGATGCCGGCGGCATCCATCGCCCGGCTGATCGCCTTGCCCCCGCCATGGACCACGATGATCCGCATGCCGAGGGTCGACATGAAGACGATGTCAAGCAGGAGGTGGCGGAGTGATTCCGGGTGCTCGACGACGCTCCCGCCGAGTTTGATCACCGTCGTGGTGTCGCGAAACTTGCGAATCCAGCCGAGGGCCTCGATGAGCGTGTCGGCCTTCTGGATCGCCTTCTGCTGGGCTTTGGTGATGGAGGGGTTCGGCACGGAACGGCATATCCCTGCTGGAGGAAAACGATCGATTGTACCAACCGCCGCAGCCCCGCAAACGGCTAAAAAATCACCATGAGCTGCGTCTGGATCGCGGTGCCGCTGGAGCCGGCGCGGTAGGGATAAAGCAGGTTTTGGGCCGGGTTGTTGTTCATGTGCAACGCCTCGAAGGTGAGCCGGGCCTGGCGGGACCGCTTCAGATACCAGTTCAGGCCGCCCCCGTATTCCTGGCCGGTGCCGTAGGGGCCGGTGACCACGCTCGAGCGGGCGTAGCCCTCGTAGGTCCGCGGCACGAAGCACCATGACAGATAGGCCAGCCCACCCTGGTCAAACACGCTCGACCGGTCGAAGGTGCCCGATCCGTCGAACTGGTCGAGCAGGCGAAAGTAGTACTCGAAGGCAGCCCCCCAGCCCCGCCATTTCCAGGCCGCGTCGACGGTGGCCAACTGATACGCACACTGATTGAGAACACTGTCCTTTCCCAGCGCGCCGGGCTTGCTGAGCCGCGTGCCATCGGAGAGGCGGAGGATCGTATCTTCCGGGTTGCTCCCCACGATCGGCAGAATTTGCGTGAGCGCGTAGACGCCGCTGGTGCCGAGGCGGATCACGGGCTCGTCGCGATGCTCCATGTCGGAGATGCCCAGCCCAAAGGGCCCCCACGGCTCCCACCACATGTTGCCGGCCCAGGCCATCGATGTGCCCCGGCGAAGGACGCCGGTCGTGCCGCCATCGATCGCGTTCCACGCGCCGGCCACGTAGTGCACGGTGCCGTCGGCGAGGTTACCAATGGCCTGCACACCCGGGCTGAAGCCGGGGCGGAAGAACGTATTGGCCATGCTGCGGTCGATGCCGAGCGTCCACTGCGACGTCTGCTGCCATTCCCGCGATCCCGGCACGATCGTCATGCCGCCGCCGAATGTGGCCGCCTCGCTGAACTTCCAGCCCAGTATGCCGATCGGCACAACGCCGGAGCGGATGCCGGCATTGGTCGTCCCGAAGAGGGCGAAGTTGTAGAGCAACCGCTCGTCGAGCACATGGCCGTGGAAGGACAGTAGGAAGCGGTTGATGTTGAACGTGTTGATATTGTTGATGGGGAGCGTTTCCCCGGTGGAATCGGTCCACTGGGTCGCGCTGCGGGCAAACTCGAACCACCGGACCTGCATGTATCCACCGAGCGCCATGCCGAAGGGAAACTCCCCGCGCCGTGGGTCGGTCTTGAGAAACAGCAGTCCCTTCGGCGGCGCCAGATCGGTCGCCGGGATGTACTGCGGCCGCGGAATGCCGGCCAGCCGGGCCGCCACGGTCTGATCGACGAGCGCCTGGATATGCGCCTCCTGCGCAGGATCCTCGTGGGTCAGCGCCTCTTCAAAATATTGGGCATGCTCGACCTCCTGCTCCGGGGCTTCTTCCCGTTCATCGCCCCATCCCTCGCGGCAGCACAGCACCGTGGCGCCTGCGAAAAGCAGTGCCAGCCACCACATCGAGCGCGGGCGCGGACGGAGACTGTGCATGGAATAACCCACCCTCACGATCGGGTGCGATTATGCCGGTTCTGCAGGTTTTCCCGGATAGGCAGGCTGCGGCGTTCCCATCAAACGTCTATCACCGGCTCGGGGGCGGCAAAAGTCTCGTCGCGGGCGAGGATACGCCCAATGCTCCTCGAGCGTTAGCCGACCCCCGAGCCTACCTTTCCTGGATTGCCCAATCGCCGCTACAGCTGACCTCGGTGCGCCCTAAGCCGTGAGGGGCTGCCCATGCTCCGAGAGCCGGCCTTGGCAGCGAGCGCAGGCAGGATGCCGAAAGCGAAGCTGGCAGGGAGCGAGCGTAGGGCAGGATGCCCGTAGCGAGCGTCCGGCGACGGGGCATGGGCAGCCCCTCACTCCCCGAGCCGGTGATGCACCAAGGCTGGCTGCGATCTAGCGACCCGCGTGGAGATATGTCTGGAAAAGCGACTGGAGCCGTTGCTTGTCGAATGGCTTCACGACGAAGTCGAGCGCGCCGAGCTGGATGCATTCGCTCAGCTTGGCCCGCTGATCGATGGCGCTGATCATCACCACATGGGCGTCGGGATTCTCCTGCCGGATCGACCGCAGGGCTTCCACCCCGTCCATTTCGGGCATCACGATGTCGAGGGTCACCAGATCGGGCTTGAGTTCCCGATACCGGGCCACCGCTTCGGCCCCGTTGGTGGCCTCGCCGGCGATCTCCCAGCCGGCACTGCGGGCAGTGTCCTTGATGATGGCCCGCATGATGAGCGCATCGTCGACGACGAGAAGCCGTTTTGTATCGGTGGGTGTGCCCATGTCTATTTCCTCCTGCCACTCACAGCATTTCTTCAGGGAACCCGATTGTTTCAACGCGAACGGCGCCGGTGCCGACATCGAGGGTTACTCGTCGCCCCTTCTCGCCACCGCAGCAGCGGGCGAGAATCGGGATTCCGCAGTCACCGAGAATCCGCTCGATGGCGGCGACGTTTTGATCGCCGATCGTAAGGCCCTTTTGAAAGGCAAACATTTTCGCGCCCCCGACCAACTTGACTGAGAGCCGCAGGCCACGCCGGCCGACCAATTCTTCGAGAAGGCGAATGGCCTCGGGGATGGCGGTATCAGCGAACTTGCCTGCCACTTCTCCCTTGCCCTTGGAATCAGGGAGCACGATGTGGGCCAAGCCGGCGACCTTTTCCCGCTGGCAATACATCGCCAGCCCCACACACGAGCCGACAAACGTGCGCAGCAGGCCCGTGCCCTTCGCCACACCGATCTCCCCCATACCGATGGCATGGGCATGAAAAGGGGCCGCTCCGACTCCCGTGTTCTGTTCACCCGCCATGGTCTGCCTCGGGCACGAAGATCAGCGAGCAGGTCACGGGCGAGCCTTCGATGGAGAAATCGCTGTGGGTGAGGAACACGGTGTCGCTGGAGGCCGCCTGGGTCATCGCGATGCTCTCCATCACCGTGGCGGCGTAGTCCCGCACGAACCACGGGGGCGAGGGCATGATCACGGCCGCGTTTCCCGTCACCGTCGGCCGCGCCACCGTGTTGAGATAGGCGCAGCCGATGATGTTGGCCGTCTCGACGAGCGCTGATTGCTGCAGTTCGCCCCAGCCACCATCGGTCTGACCGGCCCCGGCGAGAATCATGTCGGCCAGAGCCAGCCCGCTGGCATCATCGCAGGTCAGCACCAGCAGGCCCGTGACGGGGCCGGTGATGTGCATGGCGCAGGCCACGAGCGGTGTATCGCCGGCGCCGAGCATGCCGACGGCGTCTGGCAGGGGCAGCGCGGCGACCTCGTTGATCGAGATCGTGGTGCGCCGACCGAGCCAGGTGGAGAGCGCCGCCGAAGCCTCGACCGCGGCATGCCGAAAAATGCCCTGCTGGTGGGAGAGTGCGCGGGTGGTCATGGCCGACTCCTGTGTTGTATCGCGTCGAGGCAGTTGGCGACATCCAGCAACAGGCAGACCGATCCATCGCCGAGGATGCTCGCGCCCCCGAGCCCTCGGACATGGGCAAACTGCTCATCGAGCGCCTTCACGACGATATCCTGCCCGCCGAGCAGGGCATCGACCCGCAGCCCCAGCAACTGCCGATTCGCCGTCAGGATCACCACGGTATCGGCCGACCCGGTCGCCGCGGCCGGCTCGCCCGACCAGGCAAAGAGGTCGTCGGCCGTCACCACGGGCAGCATCGCGCCGCGGATATCGCAGACGTCGCGACCGTTGACCCGCACCATCGCATGCCCGGCGACCGAAACGATCTCCCGGACATTCTCGATCGGTACCGCCACCACGCCCTGCGGCAGCCTGAAGAGCATGCACCGCGTGATGGTGAGCGTGAGGGGCAGTCGGATCGTAAACCGCGTGCCCACGCCACGGGTCGACTCCACTTCGATCGAGCCGTTGAGGGCGGCGATCTTCGTCCGCACGATATCCATGCCCACGCCCCGGCCGGAGATGTCGCTCACGGCCCGGGCAGTGCTGAATCCCGGCTGCCAGATCAGTTCGATAAGATCACGTTCGGCGAGTGTCTCGACCGTGTCGGCCGTGAGCAGGCCCCGCTCGACCGCGATCTGCCCGACACGCGTGATATCGATGCCGCCACCGTCGTCCTCGACCGTGACAAACACGCTGTTGCCCCGATGGGCGGCCGAGAGCCGCACCGTCGCCACCTCCGGCTTGCCATTCCGCAGCCGCACGTCGACCGGCTCGATGCCGTGGTCGATGCAGTTGCGGACGAGGTGATTGAGAGGGTCGCCGATCTCATCGATCATCCGCTTGTCGAGTTCGGTCTTCTCACCGACCAGTTCGAGATGCACCCGCTTGCCACGTTCGAGGGCGATGTCGCGGACCGTCCGCCGAAAGCGGTTGAACAGCGGCCCCACCGGCACCATCCGGGTGTTGAGCACCCCCCGTTGCAGACTATTGGAGACCCGCGTGAGCTGGTCGATGGCGGCCGTCAGTTCGGCAAACCGCTGGCGGCTGTCGTCCCACAGTCGGGCCTGCTGGTGCAACGACTTCATCTGCTCGAGCACATCGGCCACCACCCCCGCGAGCCCCGGATCGGCATGCTCACGAAGCTGCTCGACCGCGTCGATCACGCTCTGCGTGCGGCCGGCGAGCGTCGTCTTGCCGAAGGCCGGGCTCATGTCGCCGGCCAGCTGGGACAAGCGGGCCCGATTGACGACCAGTTCACCGGTGAGGTTCAACAACACGTCGAGGCGATCGACATCGACACGAACCGTCTCGACAAGCCCCGTCGATGCCCGCCCTTTCTCAGGAGCGGCCCGCATCGCCGGAGGATCGCCGTCGGTCTCACGGAGGCCATCGGCCTGCACCGGTGCCTCGACTTCGCCGGCCACGTCGTCCGTGGCGGCCTGATCGGGGACCGGCGGTGTCCAGGCGGCCGCTTTCGTGCCGGGAGACACGGCCTCGACGAGCAACTCTGCCACACCGTCCGGTCGACAGGCTTGTTCCAGATCCTCCCGCGCGGCGGCCGACCGCAGCACCGCTTCAAAGCCGGGCAAGCCGACGATCTCGGGCAGCATCGACCGTGGCGGCTCCAAGTCGGCAAGCGACCCGAGTTGCTCCAGCCGCGTGAGAATCAGTTCGGCTTTCATCTCGGCCATGGGCAAGGCCGGGGCAAAGCCGACGCGGATCCGCCAGAAGCTGACGTCATAGGCAACCCCATCGGCGATCCGGGCAGCCTGCTCCCCGCGATGCGGCTCGTCGACCCGCCGATCGTGTGCAGTGGGTCCTTGGGCCACCGCTGACGGCCCCGACCGCTCCAGGGCCTTCACCTGATCGAGCAGTTCACCCGCACTCTCCAGTGGCTCGCCCCGCCGCAGATGCTCGTTGCAGGTCCGCAGGAAGTCAATGCACCGGAGCACCACATTCATCACCTCGGCATCGAGGGTTCGCCGGCCCGAACGGAGCCGCTCGAAATGCGACTCCAAGTGATGCGTGAGGGTCGTGATCCGATCGAGCCCGAGCAGGGCCGACGATCCCTTGATCGAATGAATGAGCCGAAAGGCCTCGTTGAGCCCGGACGCATCGGTCGGATCGGCCTCCAGGGCCAAGAGCGTGGTGACGAGCGCATCGAGCTGCTCCCCCGTCTCGTCGAGGTAGAGCCGCAGGTAGTCGCTCATCTCGTCGGAGGGAAGATCACCCGGAAAGGATGCGTTGTGGTCACTCATGGTTCATCGTGCGGAGCTGATCAGGCCTCCGGTTTGCGGTAGACGAACGTCGATTGTTTCTCCAACCCGTCCAACAGATCGAAGATCCCGTCGGCCGGGCCGATCACCAGGAAGCCGCCGGGGGCCATCGCCGAGATCAGGTTGCGAACGGCCACCTTCTTGCTCTCGCGATCGAAATAGATCATCACGTTGCGGACCACGACGACGTCGTGCCGCAGGCCAGACAAGGGTTTCAGGAGATTGTGGCGGCGAAACTCGCACATCTCGCGAAGCTGCGGCCGCACCACCCAGTGTTCTCCAGACGCATCGGCCTTGAAGTGCCGCCGCAGCCGCTCCGCCGACACATGTTCCAAGGCGCGGCGCGGATATCGGGCATCGCGGGCGGCTGCCAGCGCTGTTTCGCTGATGTCGGTGCCCAACAGGGAGATCTGCCAGCCGGCAAGCTTCGCGGCTGCTTCGGTGAGACAGATCGCGAGCGTGTAGAGCTCCTCGCCCGAACTGCAGGCGGCCGACCAGATCCGCAGGGAGCGGTCGTGCCGACCGGCACGGGCCCGGGCGATCAGATCGTCGAGAAACGATCCGGCGAACCATTCGAAGTGCGTGCCGTGCCGAAAGAAATGCGTCTCGTTGGTGGTGACGGCGTCGATGAACTGCTCGAGCTCGTTGGGCGGGGTTCCCGTCGTCAGCCGGGTGTAGTAGTCGTCGAAGGAATCGATGCCGAGGGTTTTGAGCCGCCGTCGGATACGGTTGCTGAGCAGCGTGATCTTGCCGTCCTGCATCCGGATGCCGGTCTCGGCATAGATGAAGTCCCGAAACCGGGAAAACTGCTGCGGAGTCAGTTTGGTCAGTTCCCACACGATGCTTCCCGCCCTCCATGGCCGACGTTTCCACTACACCCGCAACTGCCGCACGAGATCCGACAGGCCCTGCGCCTGCGCATTGAGCTCTTCGGCACTGGCCGCCATTTCCTCGGCACTGGCGGCATTGCCCTCGGTGGTCTGCGAGACCGATCGGATCGCCTGCTTCACTTCATCGGCGCTGGCCGACTGCTGTTCCGCCGCCGACGCGATGGCGGCGATATTCTGGGCGGTACGTGTCACCGCTTCCACGATCGTCCGCAACGACTGCCCGACTTTGGAGGAAAGCGCGGCCCCCTCGTGAACCCGTCTCGTCGACTCGTTGATGAGGAGGGCGATCTCCTTCGCGGCCTCGGCCGCGCGTTCCGCGAGTTTCCGCACCTCGTCGGCCACCACCGCAAACCCAAGCCCATGCTCGCCGGCCCGGGCCGCCTCGATGGCGGCATTGAGCGCCAGCAGATTCGTCTGGCTCGCAATCTCGCTGATCACCTCGATGATCTCCTTGATCTGATCCGATGACTTTTCAATGAGGTTCATCGCCGCCACGGCATCATCCACGGCCGTGGCCCCGTCTTCGGCCACCGCCGCCGCCTCATCGGCCTGCCGCCGCGACTGGGCGGCGCCGGAGTTGATGGCGGTGATGGAATGAATCAACTGCTCGACGGCCACCGTCATTTCCTCCACGCTTGCGGCCTGTGACTGGGCGCCGTCGCTGAGGCCGCTCGAGCTTTCGGCGATCACCCGCGCCCCTTCCCGCTGCTGGTCGGCCGCCTCGCTGATCTGCTTCGCGAGATCCTCGAGCTGCCGGGTCGCCGGCACCTTTTCGGTGATCACCTCCCAGGTGACGAGCGGCCCCATGGAGTGTCCATCGCGATCCCGCAGGGCCGAAACGCTCAGATCGAGCCACTCGTCGCCCAGCGCGATCTCCGCACGATGGGGCAGGTTGCCGGGATCCTGGAGAATGCCCCGCTGATACTGAGGCGTCTTGTGAAAAATATCGATCGACTGCCCGACGATCGCATCGACGTCACATGGCAGCAGGTGCTGAAGTTTCCGCAGAGCCTGGATCGAGGCGGGATTCATGTAGACGATCCGCAGATCGGTGTCGGCGAGGATGAGCCGCACCGTCGTGTTCTCGACCATCTCGGTAAACCGCTGCTGCATGGTTCGGTCCGCCTCCCGCAGCCGCACCTTCTCCGTGATGTCGACAGCCAGCTTGACCACCCCCCGCACCTGGCCGCCCCGCCCCACGATCGGGCTGTAGGTGGCCTGGATCCAGATCGGGCGGCCTCCCTTGGCCAGTCGCCGAAACTCGCCCGCCTGAAATTCGCCCGCCCGCAGCCGTTCCGAGAAGTCGCGGTAGCCGCTGCTGCTCTGCGTGGCATCGTCGACAAACAGGGCATGACTGCGGCCGCGGATTTCACCGATCGTGTAGCCGACGACGTCGAGAAACCGTTGGTTGGTGGCGACGATCACGCCTGCCGCATCGAACTCCACCCGCGCCATCGTGGCATCGATCGCGGAGAACAGTGCCGCCACGGGAGCGACATGCTCGCCCACACCGTGCGAAAACATTGAAAAGACAGACATCCGGAAGCACACGAGGGAAGGTCGGGGAACAACTCGGCGGAAACCGCTTCTCCGGCTACACCTTGAACTACACCTTGAACCGTTTGACGAGGTCGCGAAGCCCCTGAGCCTGGGCGCCAAGCTGCTCGGCACTGGCGGCCATCTCCTCGGCGCTGGCGGCGTTGGACTCGGTGGTCTGGGAAACCGACCGGATTGCCAGCTTTACCTCTTGGGCATTGGCCGTCTGCTGTTCGGTCGACGAGGCGATGGCGGAAATACCGGTCGCCGTTTTGGCCACGGCCGCCACGATCGACTCCAGCGACTGGCCGACCTTCGCCGACAGGGAGGCTCCTTCCTGGACCCGTTTCGTCGACTCCTTGATCAGCAGCGTGATCTCCTTGGCAGCCTCGCTCGACCGCTCCGCCAATTTCCGCACCTCGTCGGCAACCACGGCGAAGCCGAGCCCGTGCTCGCCGGCCCGGGCCGCCTCGATGGCCGCATTGAGCGCCAGCAGGTTGGTCTGGCTGGCGATGTCACCGATCACCTGGATGATGTCATTGATCTGCTCCGACGACTTCTGGATCAGGCTCATCGCCGACACGGCATCGGCTACCGCAGCCCCGCCCGTCTCCGCCATGCCCGAGGTCTCGGCGGCCTGCTGCCGGGAATCGGCGGCACTCTTGCTGATCGTGTCGATCGAGTTGATCAGCTGCTCCACGGCCGCCGTCATTTCCTCCACGCTCGCGGCCTGCGACTGGGCTCCCTCACTCATCCCGCCTGAGCTTTCCGCGATCATGCGAGCCCCTTCATTCTGCTGATCGGCGGCCTCGGAAATCTGCCGCACGAGCTCACGGAGATCGCCGAACATCCGCTGGGCGTTGGTGGCGAGGCGGCCCATGTCGTCGTCGCCGGAAAATCCGACCTCCTTCGTCAGGTCACCGTTGGAGGCGGCTGTGAACACCTCGACCAGCGACTTCACCTTCCGCTCGAGGTCTTCCTTGATCGCGATGATCTGCCGCTGCTGTTCCTGCTCCTTCTCCTTCGCCCGCACCTGTTCGGTGATCACCTCCCAGGTCACGAGTGGGCCGAGAAACGCACCGTCGCGGTCGCGAAGGGCCGAAGCGGTGAGGTCGAGCCATTCATCGCCCAGGGGAAATTTCGTCCGATGGGGCAGGTTCTTGGGATCGGCCACGATGTTTCGCTGGTGCTCGGGCCGCTTGTGGAAGATGTCAAACGACCGCCCCACGATCTCGTCGGCCCGGCAGGGGAGGTAGCGTTCAAGTTTCCGCAGCGCCTCGAATGAGGCGGGATTCATATAGGTGATCGTGCCTTCGAGGTTGGCGACGATCAGCCGCACGCTCGTGTTCTCGACCATCTGCGAGTAGAGCTGCTGCAGTTCTTGATCCTTGAGCTTGGCTTCGGTGCTGGCCGTAACGTCGACCGCAAATTTCACCACCCCGATCGTGTTGCCGCGATGGTCGCTGACGGGGTTGTAGGTGGCTTGAATGAAGACGTCTTTGCCACCTTTCGTGATTCTTCGAAATTCCCCCGACTGGAACTGGCCTGCCCGAAGCCGGTCCCACAGATTTGTGTATGCAGCGCTGGAGCGGGTCGCGTCATCGACAAACATCGAGTGATTGCGACCACGGATTTCACCGAGCGAATACCCCATGAGATCCGTAAAGTTTTTGTTGGCGTCCAAAATCGTGCCGTCAGGCGTGAATTCAATCCGCGCCATCGAGCGATCAAGAGCCTCCACGAGGTAGCGGATCGAGATCGCCTTACTAGTGGCCATGTGAGAAAACTCCCGGCAAGCTTGAGAAGGAGAATGATGAGGAGAAGTGGGCGTTTCGCTGTGATGGTCGCCGGATGGATCAGCTCTCGAGTTGAGTCATGCCGACCCGATGAATCAGTTCGAGTTTGGCGGGATCCAAGAGATTTGCGACGTCGAGAACGATGGAAAGTTCGTCACCGATGCGGGCAAAGCCCTCGATGAAAGAGCGGCCCGTCGACGTCACGGCATCAGGAGCGGCGTGAATCTGTTCGGCGGCGATCCGCATGACTCGGGTCACCGCATCGACCGTACATCCGAGTGTTCGAGCCCCCACATTCACGACAACCGTCCGGGTCTCTGCGTCGGCGGGCTTCGGGTCAATGCCGAAAAGCTGCCGCAGGTTGATGATCGGGATGATGGTGCCCCGGAGATTCGAGACGCCCTCGATGTAGGCCGGTACTTCGGGCACCCGAGCGATGGCCGTCGGGATCACGATTTCCTGGATGCGCTCGATGTGAAACACATAGGTCTGGTCGGCCAGGCGAAAGCCGACAAACTGCCGGCCGCGGGCGGGGTCGGCGGTGGTCACGACCGGTGATGAACTGGCGGCATCCATGGATGAAATCGTGGTGTCCCCCGTCGGCGAGGTGGAGTGAAGCGGCCCCGGAAGACCTCGGCCGGCGGCAGCCAAAGCTCCTGCTGAGATATAGCCCCCAAAAATGGCGTCCGCAAACTTTGGCCAACAAAACGAGTCACCGCGGCCGACAAACTTCGCGCTCCCCCCGATTCGAACCAGCGGCCTGGACGGGCACACGCCCCACCGGTCTTCAAGAAACCTTTCCCCGGCGCGCTTGACGCTTTCCCAAGCCCGGCTAATCTATATTTGTTTTCTAAATGATGCACGGCGGCATCATCTGATTTTTTCATCAGGGATGAGGTTCTTGTGCCTTCTGGACCGCTCTAAGCGGATGGCCGTGAATCTGAGGTCGCTCAAAGTTTTCTGCGACATTGTCGCGCGGCGGAGCTTTTCTCGGGCCGCCGAAGATAATGGTATTTCCCAGTCGGGCGCGAGCCAGGTCGTCAGCCAGCTTGAAAGCCGTCTTGGGGTGCAGCTTATCGAGCGAGCGAAACGGCCGCTGGTGCCCACCCGCGAAGGGCAGGCCTTTTATGACGGCTGCCGCAAGCTGATCGCCCGCTACGAGGCCCTCGAAGACGAAGTCCGCACGCTCCACGACGACGTGGCCGGCCGGGTGCGGGTGGCGGCGATTTATTCGGTCGGGCTTCATCACATGAGCCGCTACATGCAGGAGTTCATGACCCGGCATCCGAAAGCCAACGTGCGGCTGGAATACCTCCACCCCGAGCGGGTGCTTGAACTCGTCGAGCAGGGGCAGGCGGACATCGGCATTGTCAGCTATCCCCGCAGTACACGGGCCATCGAGGCCGAGCCCTGGCGGGAGGAGCCGCTGGTCTTGGCGTGTGCCCCGACCAGCCCCTTTGCCGATCGCGTGCAGGTTTCGCTGGCGGAGCTCGACGGCCAGCGGATGGTGGCGTTTGATCCCGACCTCGTCATTCGTCACGAGATCGACCGAGTGATGGCTGGCCATGACGCTGAGCCCGAGGTCGTGATGGAATTCGACAATATCGAGACGATCAAGCGGGCGGTCGAGATCGACGCCGGTGTCGCACTGCTGCCCGAGCCGACGCTGGGCCGCGAACTCGCCGCCGGCACGCTCTGCGCCGTGCGGCTCGCGGGTGACGAGTTGGTGCGGCCACTCGGCATCATCCATGCCCGGGGCAAGCCGCTGGGCCCGACTGCCAAACGATTCATCGATTTGCTTCGCGATCATGCCCGCGACACCGCGGTCGAATCGGCGGCGGCGGTCGCCACCGCCTGAAGCCACCCCCTCGCGGAACACTCCGCGGCCCCCTCTCCCCTCATACCGTCAACACGACACCCTCCGATTTCACGAACGAAAGACTGCCATGAGCCACGACCCTGCTCCCGCTTCCGCCCCCCTCGGCCTGCCTCCCGCCCGGGGGCTCTACGACCCGGCCTTCGAGCACGACTCCTGCGGGGTCGGCTTCATCGCCCACATCAAGGGGGAACGATCACGGCAGATCGTCGACGACGCCGATCGGATGCTGCAGCACATGGAGCATCGCGGCGGCTGCGGCTGTGAAGACAACACCGGCGATGGCGCCGGCATGCTCACCGCGCTCCCCTACGAACTCCTCGAGAAGATCGCCGTCCGTGACCTCGGGGCCACGCTGCCCGCCCGCGGCCTCTATGCCACCGGCGTGATCTTCATGCCGACCGACCCGACCGAGCGGGCCGAGTGCCGCCGCCTCGTCGACGAATGCGTCACGGCCCAAGGCCAGCGGCTCGTGGGCTGGCGGGAGCTGCCGGTCGATCCCGATGCGGCGAACGTGGGTCCCACGGCCCGGCGGTCGATGCCGCACTTCGACCAGGTCTTCATCGCCGCGGCCGACGGGCTCGATCAAAACGCCTTCGAGCGGCAGCTGTTCATCATCCGCAAGTGGGCGAGCCGGCGGATTCGCGCGGAGAGCCCGCTCGAGCAGCGGCTGATGTTCTACATCTGCTCGCTGTCGACGAAGGTGATCATCTGGAAGGGAATGCTGCGGTCGATGCAGGTGATCCCGCTGTTCAAGGATCTGCAGGACCCCGACTACAAGACCCATCTGGCGATGGTCCATTCGCGGTTTTCGACCAACACCTTCCCGAGTTGGGACCGCGCCCAGCCCTGCCGGTTCATGGCCCACAACGGCGAGATCAACACGCTGCGGGGCAATGCCAACTGGATGTTCGCCCGCCAGGGCGTGATGAAGAGCGACCTGTGGGGCGACGATCTCCGCAAGCTCTGTCCGGTGATCGAGCCCGACTGCTCCGACTCGGGCAACTTCGACAACGCGCTGGAGCTGCTCTATCACTCCGGCCGCACGCTCCAGGAAGCGGTGATGATGATGATCCCCGAGGCCTGGCAAAACCACCACAGCATGTCGGAAGACAAGCGGGCCTTCTACGAATACCACTCGGCCCTCCAGGAGCCGTGGGACGGCCCCGCCTCGGTCTCGTTTACCGACGGCCATTACATCGGCGCCGTGCTCGACCGCAACGGTCTGCGGCCGAGCCGCTACTACGTCACCCACGACGACCGGGTGATCATGGCCAGCGAGGTGGGCGTGGTGCAGGTCGATCCCCGCGACGTGAAGCGGAAGGGCCGCCTCCAGCCGGGCCGCATGTTTCTCGTCGACTTCGAGCAGGGGCGGATCATCACCGATGACGAGCTCAAGGCGACCGTGGCGGCGAAGCGGCCCTACAAGGCCTGGCTCAAGCAGCAGGCACTCCACCTCAACGAACTGCCGCAGCAGCCGGTGCCGGCCCACTATGCCGACGACGCACTGCTCCGCCGGATGCAGGCCTTCGGCTACACCACCGAGACGCTGCAATTCATGCTCATGCCGATGCTTCGTGAAAAGCGAGACCCGATCGGCTCGATGGGCAACGACGCGGCGCTGGCCTGTCTGTCCGACAAGCCGCGGCTTGTGTCGGACTACTTCAAGCAGCTCTTCGCCCAGGTCACGAATCCGCCGGTCGATTCGATCCGCGAAGAGGTGATCATGTCGCTCGAGTGCTACATCGGGCCGGAGGGCAACCTGCTGGAGGCCACGGAGGAGCAGTGCCATCGGCTGTGCGTGCCCCACCCGATCCTCACCAACGAGGAGCTGGCCGCCATCAAGGGGCTCGATTACCGGGGCTGGAAGACCAAGACGATCGACATCACCTATCCGCGCGGCGAGGGTGACGCCGGCCTGCGGCCCGCCATCGAGCGGGTCTGCGCCGAGGCCGCCCAGGCGATCCACGATGGCTTCGCGCTGATCGTGCTCTCCGATCGGGCCACCGGCCCCGACCGCGTGCCGATCAGTTCGCTCCTGGCCACCGGGGCCGTCCACCATGCGCTCGTGCGGCAGGAGCTGCGGACGCGGATCGGCATCGTCGTCGAATCGGGGGAAGCCCGCGAGGTGCACAATTTCTGCCTGCTCGTCGGCTACGGTGCCGACGCCATCAATCCCTATCTCGCCTTCGAGGCCCTCCGGCAGGCCCGCGAAGACGGGCTCCTCGAGGCCGAGTACACCGACGACAAGATCCCGGTGGTGTTCCGGAAGGCGGTCGCCAAGGGCATGCTCAAGGTGATGGGCAAGATGGGGATCTCGACCCTCGCCTCCTACAAGGGAGCCCAGATCTTCGAGGCCGTGGGCCTCAATCGCGACGTGATCGACACCTGCTTCGTCGGCACGGCCAGCCGGATCTCCGGCGTGGGCTTCGACATCATCGCCGAGGAGGGGATCCGGCGGCACGAACTCGGCTACCCCACCCGGGAGGTCGAGTCGCTGCCGATCCTGCCCAACGACGGCCAGTTTCATTGGCGGAAGGAGGGGGAGGCCCATGCCTGGAATCCCCACACCATCGCCCAAATCCAGCTGGCCGCGCGGACCGGCTCCCGCGAGTCCTACCGACAGTTTTCCAAGCTCGTCAACGAAGACGCCCACCGCAAGTGTTTCCTCCGCGGGCTGCTCGCGTTCAAGACGGGCCGTGCGCCCGTGCCGCTCGACGAGGTGGAGCCGGCCCGCTCGATCGTGAAGCGGTTTTGCACCGGGGCGATGAGCTACGGCTCGATCTCGGCCGAGGCCCACGAAACCCTCGCCGTCGCGATGAACGTGCTCGGCGGCAAGAGCAACACCGGCGAAGGCGGCGAGGATCCGGAGCGGTTCGAGTGGTACGACCGGCCCGAGGCCGAGCATCACGAGATGCTCCACACGCTGGAGAATCTCGATCAGGAGAAGGCCCGGGCCCAGGCTAACCAGTATACGAAGCGGTCCTCCATCAAGCAGGTGGCCTCCGGCCGCTTCGGCGTGACGAGCTGGTATCTCACCAATGCCGACGAGCTGCAGATCAAGATCGCCCAAGGGGCGAAGCCGGGCGAAGGGGGTGAGCTGCCGGGCCACAAGGTCGACAAGGTGATCGCCGCCACGCGGTATTCGACGCCGGGCGTCGGTCTGATCAGCCCGCCACCGCATCACGACATCTACTCGATCGAGGATCTCGCCCAGCTGATCTTCGACCTCAAAAACTCCAATCCCTCGGCCGCGGTGAGCGTGAAGCTCGTGTCGGAGGTGGGCGTAGGCACGATCGCCGCCGGCGTGGCCAAGGGGCATGCCGACAAGATCCTGATCTCAGGCACCGACGGCGGCACCGGCGCCTCGCCGCTCACGAGCATCAAGTTTGCCGGTCTCCCCTGGGAGCTCGGGATCGCGGAAACCCACCAGACGCTCGTGATGAACGACCTCCGCAGCCGGGTCCGCCTCGAGACCGACGGCCAGCTGAAGACCGGCCGCGACGTCGTGATCGCCTGCCTGCTCGGGGCCGAGGAATTCGGCTTCGCCACGGCGCCCCTGATCACGCTCGGCTGCATCATGATGCGGAAGTGCCATCTCAACACCTGCCCGGTCGGCATCGCCACGCAGGATCCGGAGCTGCGGAAGAAGTTCAGCGGCAAGCCGGAGCATGTCGTCAACTATCTCTTCCTCGTCGCCGAGGAGGCCCGGGAGATCATGGCGAGCCTCGGCTTCCGCTCGATCAACGAGATGGTCGGGCATGTCGAGGTGCTCGAGATCGACGCCGCCGTGGAACACTGGAAGGCCAAGGGGCTCGACCTCACGCCGATCCTCACGCCGGCCGTCGGCCCCCATGCCGACGTCGAGACCCACTGCACGATCGCCCAAAACCACGGGCTCGACGAGGTGCTCGACAACAAGCTGATCGAGAAATCACTGGCGGCGATCCACGAGCGGAAGCCGGTGCGATTCGACATGGTGATCGAAAATATCGACCGGGCCTTCGGCACGATGCTCAGCCACGAGGTCTCCAAGGCCAACGGCCAGGCCGGCCTGGCCGACGACACGATCCACATCGATGTCACCGGCTCGGCCGGGCAGAGCCTCGGCGCCTGGCTGGCCCCCGGGATCACGATCGAACTCGAGGGCGACGCCAACGACTACGTCGGCAAGGGCCTCTCCGGCGGCCGCATCATCATCTATCCGCCACGGGCCTCCACCTTCAAGCCGGAGGAAAACATCATCATCGGCAACGTCGCCCTCTATGGCGCGACCGCCGGCGAGGTCTTCATCCGAGGCATGGCGGCCGAGCGGTTCTGCGTCCGCAACAGTGGCGCGCGGGCGGTCGTCGAGGGCGTGGGCGACCACGGTCTCGAATACATGACCGGCGGACGGGTGGTGATCCTCGGGCCGACCGGCCGCAATCTCGCCGCCGGCATGTCGGGCGGGGTGGCCTATGTCTATGCCCCCGATCGCGATGCCTTCCGGCTCAACTGCAATCTGGAACTCGTCGAACTGGAGACGGTGGAGGCCGAGGCCGACATCGCCGAACTGAAGGAACTGATCGGCAAGCATGCCAACCTCACCGGCTCGACCGTGGCAGCCGACATTCTGGACACGTGGGCGGACTCACTCCCGGCCTTCGTGAAGGTGATGCCCCGCGACTACAAGCGGGCCCTCGCCGAGATGGCCGCGGCGGGGAGGGCTGAACCCCGGGAAGCCCCGGCCGCAAGCCACTCAGCCGTAACTCAGGAAGCCTTCGCCGCAAGCCACCCAGCCGTAACCCAGGAAGCCCCGGGCGCAAGCCCGGGGGCC
>CAYZFV010000255.1:0-4992 GCA_964477765.1 uncultured Candidatus Kuenenia sp. | reverse complement strand
GAGCTTCATCGGCGGCGGCGGCGCGGAGGCTCCCGAGAGCAAACACGGCTGCGAACTCGAGCGAGGCGTCTCCCGATGACAGTGCTTCGACGAGTGCCGGCGTCGCCGAAGCGGCTTCCGGGCCGATGGCGGCCAAGGCGAGCATCGCCTGCATGCGTTCTTCGGGTTCGCCTTCTTTGGCAAGCGTTGCCAGCCCATCAGTGGCGGGAGCCGCTTCGCTGCCGATCTCGGCGAGGGCGACCGCCGCCCAGTAGCGGGCCCCCGGAACCTTGAGAGCCTCGATCAAGACGGGCACCGCCTCGTCGCCCATGTCGGCGAGCGTGTGGAGGGCCGGAAGGATGACGACCGGATCACTGTCAGCCAGCACCTTGGCCAGCAGGGCGGCGAGCGTCTCGGAGTCGGCATCGAGCACGCGGATGGTCCGCACAGCCGCCCGCCGCACCCGCGGATCCGGGTGCACCGTGATTGCCAGGAGTGGCTCCATCGCCGTGACGTACAGAGCGGCATCCTGGTCGGGTGTGTCGGTTCGTTCATCGTCGGTGCGGATATGACGGATCGCCGCGGCCGCCTGCGCGACGGTGATGGGATCCTCGTCTTGGAGGAGCTTGATCAGTGTCGGCATGGCCGAGATCGCGTCTTCCCCGATCAGGCCGATGGCCCGTGCGGCGTGCCACCGCACCCGGGGCTCGGAATCGCTCGTCATCGCCAGAATGTCCGGCAAGGCGTCTTTGGCCTGAGAGCCGAGGGTCGCGATCTCGTCGAGGGTCAGCACCCGCGTCCGACTGCTGTCGGTCGAGGTGAGAGTCTTCCGCAGATCAGCCAGCGTGGGAGGCGTCGCCGGCCGTGCCGCATCGACAGCCTCGGCCGGCTGTGGCGGTTCCGGCTTGGGTGGCGCCGCTGGCTTGGCCTCGGCCGCTGGTGGCCGGGCGACCGGTTGCGAAGGCTTTCCGCAGCCGACCATGATCATGGTCAGGCCCCAGCCAATGAAGAGTCCAGCCAACGCAAAACGACGCATGGAACGGTTCCTTTCAGGTCCTGCGGAGCGGCGGAATCCCGCGGTTCTCACGGCCATTCCGGCGTCGCCCGATTCGAAGGCCCGAAGTATACTTTCCGCGTACAAAATCCCGCACGGCTGATTCCGCGGAGAAAATTCCCGATCAGCCACCTCTTTCGATCATCGCTACCGCCCATGTCGAGGGTTTGATGAACCGCCGCCGCCTACCGCTCATGGCCACCGTCCCGCTTTTCCGCCGTCGCTCGAAATCATGGGCGGCTGCTCTCTCCCTCGTGGTGCTGGCCACGCTGGCCGGGCCGGCCGCGGCCCAGTGGGGCGGCTTCGGCTACCGTCGCGGTGGCTATGCCTCCACGGCCGGGCAGGCGGCCTCCTACGGAATGTCGGAAATGATGCGAGCCCAGGGCTACGAAAACCTCAAGAACTCGGAGGCCGCCAAGAACTGGGAAGAGGTGAAGACGCTCGAGATCCAAAACAAGATGCGGTGGACCGAGACCTACTTCGAGATGCGGAAGACCAACCGTGAGGCGCGGGCGGCCGAAGCAGGGCCGGCGATCACCCATGACCAGGCGATTCGGATGGCGAAGATGGGTGCCCCGCCGCGGCTGGTGTCGACCCAGCTTGACCCGATCACCGGGCACATCGAATACCCGATGGTGCTCCAGGACGACATCTTCGCGCCGTATCGTGAGGAACTCGACAGACTGTTCGCCAAGCGAGCTTCTTTCGGCGGCAGCATCAGCTTCGGTGAGTTTCAGGAGATTCAAAGCACCGTCGTCAGCTTCACCGAGGCGCTCAAGGAACACGTCACCAAGTATCCGGCCGGCGAATATGGCCGAGCCCGCACGTTTCTCGACAGCCTGCGGCACGAGGCCTCACTGCCGTCGGGCTGACCTTCACGGCTGTCTGCCAAGCTTTCGTGACTCGGCATGCCGCACTCGAAAGAGCAGTGGCAGAGTGAAGATCCGCAGGAGACTCGAGATGGCGAAGATGGTGAAGTAGGCGGACTGGTTTTCGCCCATCCACCGGAGCATCAAGCCGCCGGTTGCGGCTCCGCCGAGAGTCGCGATCGACAAGCCGAGATTGTGGATCGTGACCACGCCCGTTCGTTGACGATGCTGAACCGCATCAAAAAAGAGGAGCGCCGCTGCGAGTTCGTAGCTGGCCCAGCAGATGCCGGCGACGACTTGCACCCCGACCAAAAAGGCGACCTGTG
The DNA here is from genome assembly GCA_964477765.1 of uncultured Candidatus Kuenenia sp. GTDB lineage: Bacteria > Planctomycetota > Planctomycetia > Pirellulales > UBA1268 > CACORA01. The sequence goes on along the minus strand of CAYZFV010000255.1, from coordinate 2,764 downwards.
AGGAGATGAGCCACAATCCCGAAAGCGGGATGATTGCGATCCCGCCGACCCGGAGGAGATGAACCGAGCCGATTCTTGTCACAAGCCTGCCGAAAGCCGGCATGGCCGCGGCTTTGGAAAGCAGTCCGACGCCGATCACGAGCATGTAGGCGACGTAGGAAAACCGTCGGTCATCCAGCATGTAGGGCGTGAAGTAGGGCGCCGAAAACTGGGCCGCAAAGGCGAGCGACCAGAGGTAGGCCAGCAACGCGCCGGCGGGTGAGACCGCGATCGCCGCGAGGGTGCGCCGCAGGTGGTGCAGCGGGTGGCCCGGCTTCCGGGCGGCTGGCGTCTCATCCGGCGTCGCATCGCCATCCCGATCGCGATGCGGCACCTCTCGACATGCAACAAGGCAGAGCGTGGAAACGACACGGCTGACGCCGGCGATCGTAAATAACGCCGCGAACGCCTGCAGCGACAGGCCGGAGCGGTCGGCCACCTGCAGGAGCAGGCCGGCGGTCACGAAGCCGATCAGGGTCGCCAGCTGGCCGAGGCGATTGCGTTGTGCAAAGTAGACGGCCCGCACCTGCGACGGAATGAGGGCCCCCATCCAGCTGTTCCAGGCGGGGCTTCCGGCCATGCCCGCCGACCAGTACACGCTGGCTGCGAGGATCAGCTCGACAAACGTCGCGTCGCCACGGATCGCCCACCACACCAGCGGCGCGAAGCTGAGCGACTGAACGGTCGTGCAGCCGATCACCCAGTTGCGGTTGCTACCGAGCCGGGCGACGGCGAGGGGCGTGACAAGCTGCACGATCGCAGCAATCAACACCGGTAGGCTGGCCATCAACCCGGCAGCCACCGGCCCCAGCCCGAGGGCGAGGGCGAAAGCTGGGAAATAGATCTCGCCACAGCCGACCATCACGCTGTAGGCCGTGCCGTCGGCGGTGGAAACCCAGAGATCACGCCGAAGCCGGCTGCTCGATTTCTGCCGGGGATGGACTGCGGGTTTTGAGATCAAGGGATGGCGTCTATAGTCTCGCGATCGGGAACGTATTGTTCACCACTCCCATTCCCAGAAAAAGCCCAACCATGAAGGCTCTTGTCACCGGTGCCACCGGATTCGTCGGCCCCCGCCTCCTGCGGCTTCTCGACAGCCCCGTGATCGTAAGTCGCAATCCCGAGAAGGCGCGGCGAGCCGTGGGCAATCTCGCCGGCCCGATCTTCCGCTGGGATCCGATGCGGGAGCCGCTTCCGGCGGAGGCCCTGGAAGGGGTTGATGTGATCTACCACCTCGCCGGTGAATCGGTGGCCGAGGGCCGCTGGACCGCCCCCCAGAAGGCCCGCATTCGTGAGAGTCGGGTGATCGGCACCCGCCACCTCGTGCAGGGCATCAAGCAGGTTGACCGCAAGCCGAGCGTGCTCGTCTCCGCCTCCGCCGTCGGCTATTACGGCGACCGTGGTGACGAGGAACTCACCGAATCGGCCGCGCCGGCCGACGACTTTCTGGCGGAGGTCTGCGTGGCCTGGGAGCGGGAAGCGATGGCTGCCGAGCAACTCGGCGTGCGCACCGTGACGGCCCGCACCGGCATCGTGCTCGGCGCCGGCGGCGGTGCCCTGGCGAAGATGCTCACCCCCTTCAAACTCGGTGCCGGCGGTCCACTCGGCAACGGCAAGCAATGGATGCCATGGGTCCACGTCGCCGATCTCGCCCGTCTCTACGTGCATGCGGCCGACACGCCCTCGATCACTGGCCCGATGAACGCCGTCGCCCCGAATCCGGTTCGCAACAGCGAGTTCACCAAGGCACTCGGGCGGCAATTGCATCGGCCGGCCTTCATGCCGGCTCCCTACCTGGGATTACGCCTCCTGTTTGGCGAGTTTGCCCAGGTGCTCTTCGCGTCGCAGCGGGTGATTCCGCGGGTGGCGGTCGAGACGGGCTTCGTGTTTCAGTATCCCGACATCGCCTCGGCCCTGCGCGAAATCCTCGCCCCGGCGGCGTGAGCCTGCTCCACCAAGCCGCGGGGCGCAAGCCCGCGGGATCACGCATCAGCCCGCTACTGTAGCCACCAGGCTTGCGACTGGGGCTGGTTGGTGACGCGGCGAGGGGTCACCCGTGCCACTCGCCGGACGTTCGCTTCGGGCATCCTGCCTGCGCTCGGCTGCCAACGCCGGCTCCTTGGCACGGACAACCCCTCGCTGAACCATCCGTGCGCTGACCGCCTGGAGGGCGGGTATGTGGGCCAGCTTTCCAAGCTGTCACGACAGGTCGGGAGACCTGTCCTCCATGCGCATTGACGACAGGCTTCAGCCTTTCACGGACGTACGGCTCACGTGATCTCAAGCATCCCTGCTCGGAATCAAGGTCCCTGCGGCCCGCGACAGTCGGTCGCGAAGGGCGTGCCAGGCTTCGGTCGGGGGAAGCGGGTCGCAGATGATGCGGTCGAGGTCGCGGTGGTCGAGCGCGTGGAGCGTGGCGTAGACCGCGGCGGCGAAGGCGGCCGGATCGTCGGGCATCGGCACGACCACGAGGTCGTGCGAGGCCGCGAGACTGCGGACACTCGGATCGTTCGGCCGCAGCGTGAGCCAGCCGATCCGTTTGCCTTCGCGGAGCAGGCTTGCCACGCGGACTGGAGCATCGGCGGGCAGTTCCAGTGGCGTTGTGGGGGCGTAGTGGCGGCTGTGCGAGCCGGGCGTCTTGGCCGGATCAGGGGCCGGCTCGGAGGGCGATTCATCGGTTGTCTGGGCACTTTTGGCGGGGTCGATGTCGACCGTCCCGCCGATC